>NZ_JBEZIR010000194.1:0-11589 GCF_040651175.1 Kitasatospora sp. NPDC048540 | reverse complement strand
GGGGGGGCCCGCCCCCCCCCCCCCCGCCCCAGGTGGTGCAGCCTATGCGACTGTCACGACGGTCAGACGTTCACCCCGAAGTCCTGGGCGATGCCGCGCAGGCCGGAGGCGTAACCCTGGCCGATGGCACGGAACTTCCACTCGGCGCCGTTGCGGTAGAGCTCACCGAAGACCATCGCGGTCTCGGTGGAGGCGTCCTCGCTCAGGTCGTAGCGGGCGATCTCGGCGCCGCCGGCCTGGTTGAGCACCCGGATGAACGCGTTGCGGACCTGGCCGAAGCTCTGCTGGCGGTTCTCGGCATCGTAGATCGACACCGGGAACACGATCTTGGCGATGTCGGCCGGTACGCCGGCCAGGTCCACCTTGATCTGCTCGTCGTCGCCCTCACCCTCACCGGTGAGGTTGTCACCGGTGTGCTCGACCGAGCCGTCCGCGCTCTTGAGGTTGTTGAAGAAGATGAAGTCGGCGTCCGAGCGGACCTTGCCCTGCTCGTTGCAGAGCAGGGCGCTCGCGTCCAGGTCGAAGCCACTGCCGGTGGTGGTGCGGACGTCCCAGCCGAGGCCGACGATCACCGCGGTCAGGCCGGGGGCCTCCTTGGTGAGCGAGACGTTGCCACCCTTGCTCAGACTGACACCCACGTGCTGCCTCCATGGATCGGGAGGCACGGGTCGGTGCCCCCGGTGGTGCTGTGTCCGGCGCGGCCCGTTCGGAGCGTGCGCCTGTCCTGCCAACGGCCCGATCGTAGTGCCGGGTTCCCCGCCGGGAGGCCAGTCGGCCCGGCGCGCCTCGAACCTGCGCGCCGGGCCGGCACAGCCACCGGTGCGGCGGCTCAGAGCGCGCCGAGCACCTTCAGGTACTCCTGCTCGTCCCGGGCGTCCGGCAGGCCGTTGACGATCGACCAGCGGACCTGGCCGTCCTTGTCGATCACGAAGGTGCCGCGCACGGCGCAGCCCTTCTCCTCGTTGAAGACGCCGTAGGCGCGGGAGACCTCGCCGTGCGGCCAGAAGTCGGACAGCAGCGGGTACTCCAGGCCCTCCTGCTCGGCGAAGACGCGGAGGGTGAACGGCGAGTCGTTGGAGACCGCGAGCACCTGGACCTCGTCGTTCTGCAGGCGCGGGAGCTCCTTCTGGATCGCGCACACCTCGCCGGTGCAGACCCCGGTGAAGGCGAACGGGTAGAAGACCAGGACGACGTGCTTCTCGCCCCGGAAGTCGGAGAGCTTCACGAGCTCGCCGTGCTGGTTCTTCAGCTCGAAGTCCGGAGCCTGGGTGCCGACCTCGATGGCCATGGTGGGACCTTCCTCTGGGGTGCCGCGGCCCTCGGTGCGCCGCGCGGACAGGGGCATCCTCGCATCCGTTCGGGGCCATTAGGCCGAACGGGTGAGGGCTTCCCGCTGGTGGCGGCCCGGTTTCGCCCTGGGTGAACAAAGGTCCCGGCAGCTCCTCCAGTCCGCGGCCCCGATGCGACCGGGCCCCGCTGGAGGAAGCTCCAGCGGGGCCCGGATCGACGGTCGGGCGAGAAGCTAGCGCTTGCCGGTGCGCGAGGCCTTCGGCGAGGCGAGCCTGGTGCCGGCCCAGTCCTTGGCGACCGCCACCGAGCTGGTCTGGGCGAGACCGGCGGTGCGGGCGGCGTCGGCGATGTCGGAGGCCTCGATGTGCCCGTCACGGCCCGTCTTGGGGGTCAGCAGCCAGACCAGGCCACCCTCCGCCAGGTACTCCAGCGCGTCGACCAGGGCGTCGGTGAGATCCCCGTCCTCCTCGCGGTGCCACAGCAGGACGGCGTCTGCGACGTCGTCGTAGTCCTCGTCGACGAGCTCGGTACCAGTGATGTCCTCGATGCCCTCGCGGAGCTCCTGGTCACTGTCATCGTCGTACCCGAGCTCCTGGACGATCTGGCCCTCTTCGAAGCCGAAACGCAGTGCCGGGTTGGACTTGTCCGCGGGGTCCGCGGTCGCGCTCACGGGAATAACCTCCAGTATTCGGCCCGGCGTCCATGCCGAGGCTGTGGCCGTAGTCCACACGGGACCGGCGGTTCGCGCAAGTACCCGACCCCCGATCCCACCCAAAGGTTGACGTGTCGCGGCGGGACACGCCGGTCCGCAGTGGCGGGAATCACACCGATTTGCCCTTTTCCCCACCGGACAACGATGCTTCCCCCGGTCCCGGGGCCACATGCCGTACAGCTGACCGAGATGCGAACGGCATTCGGGGGACTCGCCCACGCGGGCGTAGAGTCTCCTGTTGGCCCTCACCCTGACCGCCCGCCATCGGGCGGCCGGGTAACCAGGTCGGACCACCTCTTCGTAACCCCCGGGGGTGCACGGCGAAGGCAATGACGCCCTCCGCCGCACGCTTCCTGACCGCTCCGCCCAACAGGCGGAACGGTTACCGATCGGTAGAGATGACGGATCTCCGAGTCGCGGTACACGATGGAGGCGGCGCGACACACCTCAGTTTCGACCGACAGTGAAGGAACAGCGTGGCTTCCGGATCCGATCGCAACCCGATCATCATTGGCGGCCTTCCGAGTCAGGTCCCGGACTTCGATCCCGAGGAGACCGCGGAATGGCTGGAGTCGCTTGACGCTGCCATCGACGAGCGGGGGCGCGAGCGTGCCCGCTACCTGATGCTGCGGCTGATCGAGCGCGCCCGCGAGAAGCGTGTCGCCGTGCCCGAGATGCGCAGCACGGACTACGTCAACACCATCGCCACCAAGGACGAGCCGTTCTTCCCCGGCAACGAGGAGATCGAGCGCAAGGTCCTGAACGCGACCCGCTGGAACGCGGCCGTGATGGTCTCCCGGGCCCAGCGCCCCGGCATCGGCGTCGGTGGCCACATCGCCACCTTCGCCTCCTCCGCGTCGCTCTACGACGTGGGCTTCAACTACTTCTTCCGGGGCAAGGACGCCGACGGCGAGTCCGGCGACCAGATCTTCTTCCAGGGTCACGCCTCCCCCGGCATCTACGCCCGCGCCTTCCTGCTGGACCGGCTCAGCGAGCAGCAGCTCGACGCCTTCCGGCAGGAGAAGTCGAAGGCGCCGTACGGCCTGTCCAGCTACCCGCACCCGCGGCTGATGCCGGACTTCTGGGAGTTCCCGACCGTCTCGATGGGCCTCGGCCCGCTCGGTGCGATCTACCAGGCCCGGATGAACCGGTACCTGGAGCACCGCGGCATCAAGGACACCTCCCAGTCGCACGTCTACGCCTTCCTCGGCGACGGCGAGATGGACGAGCCCGAGTCGCTCGGCCAGCTCTCGCTGGCGGCCCGCGAGGGCCTGGACAACCTGACCTTCGTGGTCAACTGCAACCTGCAGCGCCTGGACGGCCCGGTCCGCGGCAACGGCAAGATCATCCAGGAGCTGGAGTCGCAGTTCCGCGGCGCCGGCTGGAACGTGATCAAGCTGATCTGGGACCGCAGCTGGGACCCGCTGCTCGCCCAGGACCGCGACGGCGTGCTGGTCAACAAGATGAACACCACCGTCGACGGCCAGTTCCAGACGTACGCCACCGAGACCGGCGCGTACATCCGCGAGCACTTCTTCGGCGGCGACCTGCGCCTGCGCGCGATGGTCGAGAACATGACCGACAAGCAGATCCAGCACCTGGGCCGCGGCGGTCACGACCACGCCAAGGTGTACGCGGCCTTCAAGGCGGCCCGCGAGCACGTCGGCCAGCCGACCGTGATCCTCGCCCAGACCGTCAAGGGCTGGACGCTGGGTCCGAACTTCGAGGGCCGCAACGCGACCCACCAGATGAAGAAGCTGACGGTCGAGGACCTCAAGCGCTTCCGTGACCGGCTGCACCTGCCGATCACCGACAAGCAGCTGGACGAGGGCTACCCGCCCTACTACCACCCGGGCAAGGACTCGGAGGAGATCCAGTACATGCACGACCGCCGGCGCGAGCTCGGCGGTTACGTGCCGACCCGCAAGGTGCGGCCGCGCAAGCTGGAGCTCCCCGGCGACGACGCCTACAAGGGGGTCAAGAAGGGCTCGGGCAACCAGACCATCGCCACCACCATGGCGTTCGTCCGGGTGCTCAAGGACCTGATGCGGGACAAGGGCATCGGCAACCGCTTCGTGCCGATCGCGCCGGACGAGTACCGCACCTTCGGCATGGACTCGCTCTTCCCGTCCGCCAAGATCTACAACCCGCTCGGCCAGACCTACGAGTCGGTCGACCGCGAGCTGCTGCTGGCGTACAAGGAGTCCCCGACCGGCCAGATGCTGCACGACGGCATCTCCGAGGCCGGCTGCACCGCCTCGCTGATCGCGGCCGGCTCCTCGTACGCGACGCACGGCGAGCCGCTGATCCCGGTCTACGTCTTCTACTCGATGTTCGGGTTCCAGCGCACCGGTGACCAGTTCTGGCAGATGGCCGACCAGCTGGCCCGCGGTTTCGTGATCGGCGCCACCGCCGGCCGCACCACGCTGACCGGCGAGGGCCTGCAGCACGCGGACGGCCACTCGCACCTGCTGGCCTCGACCAACCCCGGCGTGGTCGCCTACGACCCGGCGTACGGTTTCGAGATCGCGCACATCGTCCAGGACGGTCTGCGGCGGATGTACGGCTCGTCGGCGGAGCACCCGCACGGCGAGGACGTCTTCTACTACATGACGGTCTACAACGAGCCGATCAAGATGCCGGCCGAGCCGGAGAACGTCGACGTCGAGGGCATCCTCAAGGGTCTGCACCGGTACGCGCCGGGCACCGCGGGCCAGATCCCGGCCCAGATCCTCGCCTCCGGCGTGGCGGTGCCGTGGGCCCTGGAGGCCCAGCGCATCCTCGCCGAGGAGTGGAACGTCAAGGCCGACGTGTGGTCCGCGACCTCCTGGAACGAGCTGCGCCGCGACGCGGTGGAGGCCGAGGAGTTCAACCTGCTGCACCCGGAGGAGCCGCAGCGCGTCCCGTACGTGACGGCCAAGCTCCAGGGCGCCGAGGGCCCGTTCGTCGCGGTGTCCGACTGGATGCGCGCGGTGCCGGACCAGATCTCGCGCTGGGTGCCGGGCCAGTACCAGTCGCTGGGCGCCGACGGTTTCGGCTTCGCCGACACCCGCGGTGCGGCGCGTCGTTTCTTCCACATCGACGCGCAGTCGGTGGTCCTGGGCGTGCTCACCGAGCTCGCCAAGCAGGGCAAGATCGACCGCAGCCTGCTGAAGGCGGCCATCGACCGCTACCAGCTGCTGGACGTGGCGGCGGCCGACCCGGGCGCCGCCGGCGGCGACGCCTGATCCGCTCCACCCGCTGACGCCGGGGGCCGGACTCCTTCCGAGGGGTCCGGCCCCCGGCCGTTCCCGGGCCACCGCGGGCCGGACCGCCTCGGGCCGGGCCACCTCAGGCCACCGTGAAAGTGGAGAGCACGGTCTCGAACTGCTGCTGGACGGTGCTCCAGTCCTCGGGCGGCGAGGCCACCAGGACCGCGTACTCGGTGCCGTCCGGGGCGATGAACGCCTGGTCGGCGGTGTGCCGGGGGCCGAGTCCCGGGTCGGTCGAGGTGAACTCCCACAGCGCGCCCTCGCGGTCCTGGTAGACGTTGGCCGCGAGGCTGATCCGGGTGTAGTCCGCCTGCCCGGAGACGGACTGCTCCAGCTCCAGGAAGTGCGCCTCGGGGCTCTTGGGCGCCGCCGGGGTGACCCCGATGCGCAGCACGTGGGTGCCGTCGTCGGGCGAGTAGTCGATCTGGCCGCCGTGCTCGCTGCGGACCCAGCCGTCGGGCACCGCGAGCCGGAAGCCCGCCGGGTCGTCCACCCAGCGGTAGCCGGCCGGGGCGGCGGAGGCGCCCGGCCCGGTGGAGCCCTCCGGGGAGGAGGCCCCGGGCGACGACACATCGGGGGACGAGGCCTCCGGGGAGGAGGACGCCTCCGGGGAGGAGGACGCCTCCGGGGACGACACCGCGGGCGAGGACGCCTGCGGCCCGGCCGCCGCCGGGGAGGACGCCGCGGGCGACGGCGCCTCGGGGGACGACACCTCGGCCGCGGGCGCCTCGGGTGAGGCCACCGTCGCCGGTGCGCCGCCGGAGTTGCTGTTCACCACCGCGAAGGCCACCCCACCGGCCAGCAGCGCCGCCAGCACCGCCCCCGCCGTGATCAGCAGCGCCCGGTGCCGGTGGCTCCCGTCCCCCGGCCCCCGCGGCGGGCCGGGCCGGCCCGGCGGCGCGGGAGGCACCGGCGCCGGTAGCGGGGTCGGCGGGGTCGACCGGGTACGGGTCCGGCCGGGCGGCCCGGGGTCCGGCACGGGGGCGCCGCGGGTGCTCCCGGCCTCCGCCTCCGCGAGCAGGGCGAGCGCCTCGGCAGCGGTCGGCCGCTCGGCCGGGTCCTTGCGCAGCAGCGCCTCGATGACCGGGGCGAGGGCGCCCGCGTGCAGCGGCGGCGGGAGCGGTTCGGCGACCACCGCCTGCAGGGTGCCCATGGTGGTGGTGCGGTGGAACGGCGAGCGGCCCTCCACCGCCGCGTACAGCGTGGCGCCCAGCGACCACAGGTCGGACTCGGGCCCGGGCCGGTGGCCGCTGACCCGCTCGGGCGCGACGTACTCGGGCGAGCCGACGATGTCACCGGTACGGGTGAACCCGGGCGAGCCCTCCAGCAGGGCGATGCCGAAGTCGGTGAGCACCACCCGCCCGCCGCGTTCCAGCAGGACGTTGGCGGGTTTCACGTCCCGGTGCAGCACACCGTGCCGGTGCGCCTCGTCGAGCGCCCCCAGCACCTGGCCGCCGACCCGGGCCGCGTCGCGCGGCAGCAGGGTCCCCTCGGAGTCGATCACCTCGGCCAGCGAGCGGCCGTCGATCAGCTCCATCACGATCCACGGCCGGCCGTCCTGCTCCAGCACGTCGTACACGGTGACCACACCGCGGTGCCTGATCTGCGCCGCCGCCCGGGCCTCCTGCTGCATCCGGGAGCCCAGGGTGCGCAGCTCGGCCTCCGGGATGCCGGTGACGGCGAGCTCCTTCACCGCGACCCGGCGCTGCAGCTTGGTGTCCAGCGCCACCCAGACGGTGCCCATCCCGCCGCTGCCCAGGCGCTCCCCGAGCACGTAGCGGCCGGCCAGGACCCGGTCGGGGCCGGGCACCGTGTCGTCCTGAGAACTCATCCCGACCCCACAGTCCGTGCCGGCGCAGCCGGTCCGTCCGGTGCCCCGCCGGCAGGCGGCCCCGAGTCGCCTTCCCAGTCTCCCGCCACCTCCTGGGGGTGTCCTGCGGAGCGGTTCCGGGCGCGCCCCGCGCGCCGGACGCGCGGATGGAGTAGGCATGGCGGATGCCCGTCTCGATCGTCCTGTTCACCCAGGACCTCCGTCTGCACGACAACCCGGTGCTGCGCGCCGCCCTCGCCGAGGCCGAGGAGGTGGTGCCGCTGTTCGTCCTGGACGAGGGCGTCGGCGCCACCGGCTTCGCGGTGCCCAACCGGGCGGCCTTCCTCGCCGACTGCCTGGCGGACCTGGACGCCGGGCTGCGGGCCCGGGGCGGGCGGCTGGTGGTGCGGCGCGGCGAGGCGGTGGCCGAGACCCGGCGGCTGGCCGAGGAGACCGGCGCGGCCGGGGTGCACGTGGCGGCCGGGGTGAGCGGTTTCGCGCAGCGGCGCGAGGCCCGGCTGCGGGAGGCCCTGGGTGGGCGGCTGCGGGTGCACGACGCCGTGCTGACCGCGCTGGCACCGGGCGCGGTCGCCCCCGCCGGCAAGGACCACTACGCGGTCTTCACCCCGTACTCGCGGGCCTGGCGGCAGGCCGACCGCAGGGCGCCGGTGGCCGCGCCGCGCAGCGTGCGGGTGCCCGGGCAGGTCCGGGGGGTGGCGGTGCCGGCGGTGCGTCCGGACTCGCCGGGTCTGATGGCGGGCGGCGAGAGCGAGGGGCGGCGGCGGTGGGGGCGCTGGTCGCTCGACGGGTACCAGGAGCAGCACGACGACCTGGCGGGCGACGGCACCTCCCGGCTCTCCCCGTACCTGCACTTCGGGTGCCTGTCGGCGGCCGAGCTGGTGGCGCTGGCCGAGCGGCGCGGCGGGCCGGGGGCCGAGGCGTTCGTCCGGCAGCTGGTCTGGCGGGACTTCCACCACCAGGTGCTGGCCGCCCGGCCGGACGCCGCCCGGGCCGACTACCGGCCGCGCGCGGACCGCTGGCACCGGGACGCGGACGAGCTGGCGGCCTGGCGGGAGGGCCGGACCGGCTACCCGATCGTGGACGCCGGGATGCGGCAGCTCGCCGCGGAGGGCTGGATGCACAACCGGGCCCGGCTCCTGACGGCGAGTTTCCTGGCCAAGACGCTCTACCTGGACTGGCGGGCCGGGGCGGCGCACTTCCTGTCGCTGCTGGTGGACGGCGATGTCGCGAACAACCAGCTGAACTGGCAGTGGGTGGCGGGCACCGGCACCGACACCCGGCCCAACCGGGTGCTCAATCCGCTCGCCCAGGCCCGGCGCTTCGACCCGCGGGGCGACTACGTGCGCCGCTGGGTGCCGGAGCTGGCGTCCGTCGCGGGCGCGGCGGTGCACCGGCCGTGGCTGCTGCCCGAGCGGCCGGACTACCCGGCCCCGATCGTCGGTCTGGACGAGGGGCGGTTCGAGCACGGCCGGGGCCGCTGAGCCGTCCGCGCGGGCGGCCGGGCCCGGCAGCCGGGCCGGGTTGGGCCGGGCAGGGGACTCGCGGCCTGTCGGCGCCGGAAGTCCCCGGGCGCAGGCCCGACGATGGGCGCACCCGGAGAGCGGGGCGGCCGGGCACCTCCGCCGGGCCCGCCCGACCGCGGCCCGGCAGGAGGCTCCTTGAAGAACGCCCGCATCGTCCGTACCGCGCTCGCGCTGGCCGTCTGCTCGTCCGCCGTGGCGGCCGCCCCCGTGGCCGCCACCGCCCGCACACCGGGCCGGGTCACCGTCGCCGACCCGGCGCAGTACGTCGTCCCGTTCGTCGGGACCAGGCCAGGGGCGCCGAGTTTCGGCCTCGGTGACGGCGCCGGCAACACCTTCCCGGGCGCGGCCGCGCCGCTGGGGATGGTGCAGTGGAGTCCGGACACCGTCGCCTACCAGTACGGCGGCTACGCCTACGACGACGACCGGATCCGGGGGTTCAGCCTGACCCACATCTCGGGCGCCGGCTGCGGGGACTACGGGAACATCCCGTTCCTGCCGGTGCTGGACGGCGCCCCCGCCGACTTCGCCGAGTTCTCGCACGCCGACGAGTCGGCCTCGCCCGGCTCGTACGCGGTCACCTTCGGCAACGGGGTGCGGACCGAGCTGGCCGCGACCCCGCGCTCCGGCATCGCCCGGTTCAGCTACCCGGCCGGGCACACCGCCTCGCTCACCGTCGACCCGGGCCAGGGCTTCAACGACGCCTCGGGGTACGTCGCCCTGGGTACCGACTCGATCTCCGGCTACACCGACAGCGGCGGCTTCTGCGGCACCGCCAACCGCTACCGGATCTACTTCTCGGTCGTCTTCGACCGGCCGTTCAGCAGTTCCGGCATCGTCGCGGCGGGCCGGGTCGACACCGGGCGCAGGAGTGCGAGCGGGTCGAGCAAGGGGATCGCACCGCAGCCGGCCAGGACCGCCGCCGCGCAGGCCGCCCGGCCGGCGGGCGGCGGTGAGCAGCAGGAGGGTGTCCGTCCGGAGGCCGTCCCCCGGGCGTCCGGTGCCAAGGCGCTGGTCTCCTTCGACACCGCGGCCGGGCCCACCGTCACCGCCCGGGTCGGGATCTCCTTCGTCAGCGTCGAGGGCGCCCGGGCCAACCTGGCCGCCGAACAGGCCGGGGCCGGCTTCGACCAGGTCAGGGACGCGGCCCGGCGCTCGTGGAACGACCTGCTCGGCCGGGTCGCGGTCGGCGGCGGCACCACCCGGGAGCGGCGGGTCCTGTACACCGCGCTCTACCACGCGATGCTGCACCCGAGCGTGCTGAGCGACAGCGACGGCCGCTACCCGGGCTTCGACGGGCAGGTGCACACCGTCCCGGCCGGGCACGCGCGGTACGCGGACTTCTCCGGCTGGGACGTCTACCGCTCGCAGACCCAGCTGCTGGCCCTGCTGGCGCCCGCCGAGGCCGCCGACATCGCCGCGTCGATCGTCGACCAGGGCGCCCGGGCCGGGTACTTCGACCGCTGGACGCTGGCCGCCGACGGTACCGGGGTGATGGTGGGCGACCCGCTGCCGATCATCGCGGCCGGGATCCACGCCTTCGGCGCCACCGGCTTCGACGCCGCCGCGCTGGTCCGGCAGGCGGTGGCCGGCCGCCAGGACGACCGGGAGCGCCCCGGCCACGGCCCGTACGACAGGATCGGGTACGTCCCGGCGGGGACGGACGGGACGTGGGGGTCGGCGGCGACCACGCTGGAGTACACCTCCGCCGACTTCGCGGTGGCGCAGCTCGCCGCCCGGATCGGCGACGGCGCCTCGTACGACCTGCTGATGCACCGCTCCACGGGCTGGCGCAGCCTGTTCAACGGCGCCAGCGGCTACCTGCAGCCCCGCCGGTCCGACCACGCGTGGCCGGCCTTCGCCCCGGACCAGCAGGACGAGTACGTGGAGGGCAGCGCCGCCCAGTACACCTGGATGGTGCCGTACAACCACCGCGGCCTGTTCGACGCGATGGGCGGCGACGGCGCCGTCACGGCCCGGCTGGACGGCTTCCTGGCGGACCTGAACGCCGGTCCGGGCTCGGAGCACGCGTTCATGGGCAACGAGCCCTCCCTGAAGGCCCCGTGGGCGTACGTCTACGCCGGGCGGCCCGACCGGACCCAGGACGTCGTCCGGCGGGCGCTGACCACGCTGTTCGGCGACGGCCCGGACGGCGAGGTGGGCAACGACGACCTCGGCGAGCTCTCCGCCTGGGCGGTCTGGGCAGCGCTCGGGATGTACCCGCAGGTGCCCGGCCGGGCCGAACTGGTACTGGCCGGCCCGCTGTTCCCCGCCGTCACCGTCCGCCGCGGCGGCGACGGTCCGGTGATCGAGCTGAGCGCGCCGGGGGCGTCAGCGGCCGCCCGGTACGTGCACGGGCTGGCGGTCGACGGGCGGGCGTCCACCCGGCCGTGGGTCGGCGAGGACTTCGTCCGCAACGGCGGGCGGCTCGACTTCACCCTGGGCACCGACCCGGCGCCGGGCTGGGGCGGCGACCCGGCGGACGCGCCGCCGTCCTTCGACGTCGGCCCGGCGCGGCCGGTCACCGGGGCGGTCGGCGGTCCGGCGGCGAAGTGCCTGGACGTGCGGTCCGGCGGCACGGCCGACGGCACCCCGGTCCAGCTGTACGGCTGCAACGGCACCGGGGCGCAGCGCTGGACCCGGGCGTCCGACGGCACCCTGCGGGCGCTCGGCAAGTGCCTGGACGTCAGCGCGAGCCGCTCCGACGCCGGGGCGCCGGTGCAGCTGTGGCAGTGCAACGGCACCGGTGCCCAGCAGTGGTGGCCGAAGGCGGACGGCACGCTGGTGTCCACGCCGTCGGGCCGGTGCCTCGACCTGGCCGGCGGCGCCACCGCGGACGGCACCCCGGCGCAGCTCTCGGACTGCGCCGGCACCGGCGCGCGGGCCTGGACGGTACCCGGCTGACCACCCGGCCGGGGCGCTCGCGGGCCGTGTGGATCGTCGTGGTCACCAGGTCGGTGTCGCCGCGCCGCAGGTGGAGGTCGA
>NZ_JBEZIR010000193.1:0-11614 GCF_040651175.1 Kitasatospora sp. NPDC048540 | reverse complement strand
CTCGTTCGGCAGCGGACGCGGGACGGCGGCGCCGGTTCGCGTCCGTGCCCGGCGGGCCGGGTCGGCCGCGGGGTCGGTCAGCGGGCGGCCAGGTACACCCCGGTGGTGTCCTTGCCCGCCGTGTTGCGGCAGGACCAGTTGCCGGTCGGCTGCGCGTTGAGCAGCGTCAGGCAGCGGCCGAGCGCGAGCTGGGCGTAGTAGTTCGGGTGGAACGACTCCTGCAGGGTGCCCTGCGTGGAGGTGCCCATGTCGAGCCAGCGGGCCCACTCGCTGGTGGTCGCCGAGGGCGCGCTGGAGGAGGTCGCCAGCTTGGTGGCCTTGGAGCAGACCTCGCGGCCCTGCAGCAGGTCGCGCAGGTCGAGGAACTGCACGCCCTTGGCGGCGGCCACGGCGGCGATCCCGTTGGAGATCTGCGGGACGAGGCTGTCGCGCGCCCAGTCCGCGTCCTGGTTCCAGAACGGACAGCCGCCGGTGTTGGCCCGGGTCCAGCCGCTCTCCGGGTAGCGGTTCTCGCTGCTGCGCGGGATCGGCGACGGGTAGGACTGCAGCACGATCCGGTAGCTGCCGTTGGCGTAGCCTGCCGCGGACATCACGGCCCGGATCTCGTCGACCGACTTGGAGACGCCGGCCATCGCCGCGTCCATCTGCGAGTCGACCGCGGCCTGCTGATCGTCGTGGCAGTAGGAGTACCAGACCAGGTAGTCCTGCACGCAGCTGGAGATCACGTCGGCGAAGCCCAGGTCGTTGCCGCCGATCGAGAGGGTGATCAGCTTGACGTTGTACTGCCGGGCCACGGTGGCCAGTTGGTCGGCCTGCGGGGCCTCGCCCTTGAAGGACTGGCCGCCGTTGGAGGCCCGGAAGACGTTGGAGCTGACGGCGCCCGAGCAGGCCAGGTTGATCTGGGCCTGGCTGATGGTGCCGGCGCTGCGGATCTCGGCCACGTCCGAGCGGTCGCACCCGCTCGCGTAGGTGCTGCCGTAGACCCGGGAGGGGTCGTAGCCGCTGCCGGTGTAGGCGCGGTCGGTGCCGCTGCGGCTGCCGCTGGTGGTCAGGCTGTTGCCCTGCCAGCGTCCGGCCTCGCCGGAGATGTAGCTGTCCCCCATCGAGACGGTGGCGGTGGTGGTACCGGCCGTCTCGGCCGCCCCGGCGGGGGCGGCCAGCGCGGTCAGGCCGGGCAGGGCGAGCGCTGCTGCGGCGAGCAGCGCGAGGATGCGCGGGGTGCGTGGGGTTGTGCGTCGGCTCTTGGGCACGGCGAAACTCCTGCGGACGGCCTCGCGAAGGTGGGGTCGCGAGGCACGGGTGAGGGTGGGCCGCCGGCCGGTGGCGCGATGAATGTGACATGCGCGCGCTTGTTACCGCTAGGTATCCGACAGAGGTATTTCGCTGAGTTACCGGTCGGTTCAGATCAGTCGCGAGCCGTCGCCGCGGCCGCCGAGGATCCCCGCGAGATCGTCCGCGAGGGCGGTCGCCTCGGCCGCGGTCAGGGTCGAGACGGTGAGCCGGATGCCGGGCGGGGACTGCTGCCGGTAGCGGGCGCCCGGCGAGGGCACCCAGCCCCGCTGCACCAGGGCCGCGGTCACCCCGGACTCGTCCGGGACCGGCACCCACACGTTCAGGCCGCTCTCCCCGTGCGCGGCGATGCCGCGGGCGGCGAGCGCGGCCAGCAGCCCCTCCCGGCGCTCGCGGTACGCGGCGGCGACCTCCCCGGGCGGCGCGGCGCCGGTGCGCCACAGCTCGGCGACCGTCCGCTGGAGCAGCAGGCTGACCCAGCCGGTGTCGAGCCGCTGGCGGCCGAGCACCCGGTCCACGGTGTCCCGGTCACCGAGTACCACCGACAGCCGCAGGTCGGGGGCGAGCGCCTTGGCGGCCGAGCGGACCAGCGCCCAGTGCCGGACCGCGGCGCCGCCGCCGTCCGCCGCGACCAGCGACTCGAACGGCTGGTGGACCATGCCGTGGCCGTGGTCGTCCTCGATCACCAGCACCTCCGGGTGGGCCGCCAGTACCGGGCGCAGCCGCGCGGCCCGGGCCGCGCCGAGCGCGGCGCCGGTCGGGTTCTGGGCCCGGCTGGTGACGATCAGGGCGCGGGCGCCGGCGGCCAGCGCGGCGCCGACCTCGCCGGGCAGCGGCCCCTGGTCGTCCAGGCCGACCGGTACGGTCCGCAGGCCGAGCGCGGGCAGCAGGTCGAGCAGGCTGCCCCAGCCCGGGTCCTCGACCGCGACCAGGTCGCCGGGGCGCAACCGGGCGGCCAGCACCCGGCCGATCGCGTCGAGCGAGCCGGAGCAGACCGCGAGCGCGCCCTCGGGGGCGCCGTCGGCGCGGTACGCGGCGGCGGCCAGCTCCAGCAGGCCGGGGTCGGCCACCGGGTCGCCGTACATCACCGGACGGTCGGCGGCCGCGGTCGCGGCGACGGCCAGCGCCGGGCCGAGGTCGGGCAGCAGCGCCGGGTCCGGGTTGCCGCTGGAGAGGTCCCGGGCGCCGGGCGGGACCGGGATCCGGACCTGGTCGCGGGGGGCGGTGACGGGCCGGGGCCGGATCCGGCTGCCCTTGCGGCCGGCCGTCTCGATGACGCCCCGGTCGCGCAGCAGCCGGTAGGCGGCGGCGACGGTGTTGGGGTTGACGCCGAGTTCGCCGGCGAGGTCGCGCAGCGCGGGCAGGGGCGCGCCGGGCGCCAGCGCGCCGGCACCGACCGCGCGCTCGACGTCGGCGGCGATCTCGGTGGCGCGCCGACCCTTGATCCGATAATCTCCTAGCACAAACACAAGTATGCACTAGTACATAGAGGTTGTCATGTCGGACACGGCGTACGCCCGGACCCCTCGCACCACCCCCACCCGCTACAAGGACCGCGCCACCTGGGAGAAGGAGGCGATCCAGCAGATCCTCGACAGCTCCTGGGTCTGCCACCTCGGCTTCGTCGCGCCGGACGGCGCCCCGGTGGTGCTGCCCACCATCTACGCCCGGGTCGGCGACCGGCTGTACGTCCACGGCTCGACCGGCAGCCGCCCGCTGCGCGCCGCCGGGGACGACCAGGGCCTGCGGGTCTGCGTGACGGTGACGCTGGTGGACGCCCTGGTGCTGACCAAGTCGGCGTTCAACCACTCCGTCAACTTCCGCTCGGTGGTGGCCCACGGCACCGCGTACCAGGTCACGGACCCCGAGGAGCTGGCCCTCGCGCTGGACGCGCTGGTCGACCACGCCGTGCCCGGCCGCTCCGGCGAGGTCCGCCCGGCCAACGCCAAGGAGCTGGCCGCCACCGCCGTGGTCCGGCTCGACCTGGACGAGGTCTCCGCAAAGACCCGGGCCGACGACGCGGACGACGACGCCGCCGACCTCGGCCTGCCGCACTGGTCCGGCTTGATCCCCGTCACCACGGTGTACGGCGCCCCCGAGCCGCACCCCTCCAGCCCCGGCCCGCTCCCCGCCCACCTGCGCGGGTTCGGCCACGGCGGCGCCTGATGCTGATCCGCTCCTGGGACCGCGGCGACGAGGACGAGTGGCGCGCCTGGCTGGCGGCCGGGCGGGACTTCGGGCTGCTGGCGGCCAACGGCCCGGCCGGCGCCGGCCCCGTCCTGGTCCCCACCCACTTCCTGCTGGACGCCGACCGGGGCGAGATCCTGCTCCACCTCGCCACGCCCAACCCGCTGTGGGCGGCCGTCCGGGCCGACCCGCACGTCACCCTGGCGGTGACCGACGACTACGTCTTCGCCCCCGGCCACTGGCGCGGCGAGCCTGGCACCCCGACCAGCTACTACGCCTCAGTGCAGTTCCACTGCACCGCGGAGCCGGTCGAGGACGCGGCGGGCAAGGCCGAGATCCTCAACCGCCAGCTGGCGCACTTCCAGCCGGAGACCCCCGAGGTCCGGGTCGAGCCCGGCCGGCCGCCGTTCGGACCGCTGCTGGCGGGCCTGCGCGGGCTGCGGCTGACGGTCCGCGAGGTACGGGCGAAGTTCAAGTACGACGACAAGAAGCCGGTCCCGGTGCAGGCCGCGCTGGCCGACCGGCTGGCCGGGCGCGGCGAGGGCCTGGACGCGGCGGCCCGGGCGCAGCTGCTGCGGCGCAACGCCCGCCGGGCGGGCGGCTGCCCGCAGACCTGACGGACCGCCCCCCCCGGCCCGGCCCGCCCGCCGGACCCGGCCGATCGGGTGAGCCGGACAGCGACCTGTCGACCCGTCAGCTCCACGGCGCGCGATCCGGCCCGAGTGCTGGTGGAATGGCACGGATTGCTGTTCACCCGGCCGAGCTGGTGGGCCGCCGGATCCCGGGAGCTCGCCCTGTCCACCTCCACCCAGCCCCAGCCCGCCGACCAGGCCCACCTGGGGCACGTGGTCTTCATCTCGGCGGCGGCCGCGATGGGCGGCTTCCTGTTCGGCTACGACAGCGCCGTGATCAACGGTGCGGTGACGGGCATCCAGAAGCACTTCGGCGTCGGCAACGGCGAGACCGCGTTCGTGGTGGCCATCGCGCTGCTCGGCTCGGCGGCCGGCGCGGTGGTCGCCGGGCGGCTGGCCGACCAGTTCGGCCGGGTCCGCACCATGCTGCTGGCCTCGGTGCTGTTCGCGATCAGCGGGGTGGGCTCGATGTTCCCGCCCAGCATCCAGGTGCTGGCAGTGTGGCGGGTGGTCGGCGGTGTCGCGATCGGCATCGCCTCGGTGATCGCGCCGACCTACATCGCCGAGGTCGCGCCGACCGCCTACCGCGGCCGGCTGGCGTCGTTCCAGCAGCTGGCCATCGTGCTCGGCATCACCGTCTCCCAGCTCGCCAACTACGCGCTCAACCAGGCCGCCGGCGGCGACTCCACCAACCACCTCGGCGGGGTCCAGGCCTGGCAGTGGATGCTCGGCGTGGAGACCATCCCGGCCCTGGTGTACGGCGGGATGGCGCTGGCCATCCCGGAGTCCCCGCGCTTCCTGATCGCCAACCGCAAGGATGACCAGGCGCGCAAGGTGCTGCGCGAGGTCGAGGGCGAGGGGGTGGACCTGGACGCCCGGGTCGCCGAGATCCGCGCGGTCCTGAACACCTCGCACCGGCCGCGGCTCAAGGAGCTGCTGGGCGGGCGGTTCGGGCTGCTGCCGATCGTCTGGGTCGGCATCGGCGCCTCGGTGTTCCAGCAGTTCGTCGGCATCAACGTGATCTTCTATTACTCCTCCTTCCTGTGGCAGTCGGTCGGCATCAACGAGAGCAACTCGCTGCTGATCAGCCTCTCCACCTCGATCGTCAACGTGGTCGGCACGGTGGTGGCCATCGCGCTCGTCGACCGGATCGGCCGCAAGCCGCTGGCGCTGGCCGGCTCCGCCGGCATGGCGCTGGCGCTGGGTACCGCCGCCTGGGCGTTCTCCTTCCGGCAGGGCACCGGCGACACCGCGACCCTGGACGACACCTACGCGACGGTCGCGCTGGTGGCCGCCCACGTCTTCGTGTTCTGCTTCGCCTTCTCCTGGGGCGTGGTGGTCTGGGTGCTGCTCGGCGAGATGTTCCCGAACAAGATCCGGGCGCTCGCCCTCTCGGTGGCCGCCTCCGCGCAGTGGATCGCCAACTGGGCGATCACCGTCTCCTTCCCGGACCTCGCCGACTGGAACCTGTCGGCCACCTACGTGATCTACGCCGTATTCGCGCTGCTCTCCATCCCGTTCGTCGCGTTCTGTATCAAGGAGACCAAGGGCAAGGCGCTGGAGGAGATGGGCTGACACCCCGTCGGCCGGGTGGCGCGGATCCCGGACACCGGCGCCGCACGATCAGTAGCATGCACCCGCGGGCCGTAGCCGCCGCCCGCCGGCCGCCGCGGCACGCGGCCCACCCGACGGAGAGGTCATGGGCAGTTCCCGGCAGAACGTCACCTTCCCCAGCAACGGGCACACCGCCCACGGCTACCTGGCACTGCCGCCCAAAGGCGTCGGCCCCGGCATCCTGGTGGTGCAGGAGTGGTGGGGGCTGACCAGCCACATCGCCGACCTGGTGGACCGCTTCGCTGCCGAGGGCTTCGTCGCCCTCGCCCCCGACCTGTACGGCGGCGCCGTCGCGCACAACCGCGAGGAGGCGGCCCGGATGCTCGCCGAACTGCCCGCCGAACAGGCCGCCCAGGACCTCTCCGGCGCGGTCGACTTCCTGCTGGCGCAGCCCCAGGTGGTCGGCGACGCGGTCGGCGTGGCCGGCTTCTGCATGGGCGGCGGGCTCGCCCTCGTGCTGGCCGCGCAGCAGGGCGACCGGGTGGCCGCGGTGGTCCCGTTCTACGGCCTGCCCCAAAACCGGGACTTCGACTACCGCGGACTCACCGCGCACGTCCTCGGGCACTACGCCGAACAGGACCGCTCCTACCCGCCGGCCGCCGTCGACGAGGCCGCGATCCGGATCGGCGAGGCCACCGACCGGCGGCCCGAGATCCACTTCTACCCGGCCGGCCACGCCTTCATGAACGACGAGGACCCGAACGGCCACTACGACGCCCTGCAGGCCCGGATCGCCTGGCAGCGCACCCTGAGCTTCCTCTGGGGCCACCTGGGCTGACCCCGGCCGGCGGAACCGGCCGGCCGCGACGGCCGTCCCTGCGGGCGACAACCGCTCCACGGAGGGACGCCCTTGCCCGACCCGCTGCTCTTCCTCGACGTCGACGGGGTCCTCAACCCCGCCCACCCGGACCCGGACGACCACTTCGACCGCCACCAGCTGCTCGGCTACACCGTGCTGCTCTCGCAGCGCCACGGCGAGTGGCTGCGTGAACTGGCCGGGCACTACCGACTGGTCTGGGCCACCACCTGGGAGGAGCAGGCCAACCTCCACATCGCCCCGCGGCTCGGCCTGCCCGAGCTGCCCGTGGTCCGGTTCACCGGGTACGTGCCGCAGCCGGACGACCCCGAGGTCCCGCTGCTGGACCTGTTCTCCGGGCGCAAGTGGGCGCCGATCGTCCGCTACGCCGACGGCCGGCCGTTCGCCTGGATCGACGACATCATCCCGGGCAGCCTGCGGCGGCGGGCCCTCCCTCGGCGGGACCGGACCCTGCTGCGGGTCGATCCCGGACAGGGCCTGCAGCGCCGGCACGTCGACCGGCTGCTGGCCCGGCCGCCGCGGCCGGCCCTCCTTCACCGGGCGAACCTGCTGCACCGGGCGGACCTGCTGCGCGGGCGGGCCGGCGGCCCGGGCCCGGGGTGACGGCGGCGGCCGGGACCAGGCCACCCGATGCCGATTGGCATTGTCGCAAAAGCACCGGTCAGGGATAGATTCGCCGTATGCGAATCCGGATCATCGACGCTTTCACCGACCGACCCTTCAGCGGCAACCCCGCCGCGGTCTGCCTGCTCGAGGGACCCGCCTGGCCGCAGCACGAGCAGATGCGCCGGATCGCCGCCGAGATGAACCTCTCGGAGACCGCGTTCGCCCTGCCGCTGCCCGGCGGCGACGCCGACTGGGGCCTGCGCTGGTTCACCCCCGTCGAGGAGGTCAACCTGTGCGGGCACGGCACCCTGGCCACCGTCCACGCGCTGCACTCGGACGGCCTGCTCGGTGAGGGCTGGGTCCGCTTCGACACCCGCGGCGGACTGCTGCGCGCGCTCCCCGAGGCCGACGGCACCATCACCCTGGACTTCCCCGCCAACCCGCACCTGCCGGTGGACACCCTGCCCGGCGTCGAGGAGGCGCTCGGCCGGCCGGTGCTCGCCGCCTTCGAGACCGGCGCTCTCGCCGACTACCTGGTGCTGCTGCCCAGCGAGCACGCCGTCCGCGCGCTTTCGCCCGACCTCGGCGCGCTCACCCGGCTGCCGGTCCGCGGGGTCCTGGTCACCGCGCCCGCCGACGACCCGGGCTCCGGGTACGACTTCGTCTCCCGCTTCTTCGCGCCGGCCGTCGGCATCCCCGAGGACCCGGTCACCGGGAGCGCGCACACCGCGCTCGCGCCGTACTGGGCCGGGCGGCTCGGCCGGACCAAGGTGACGGGCTACCAGGCCTCACCGCGCGGCGGGCTGGTCCGCTGCGAGGTGGCCGGCGACCGGGTGCTGCTGGCCGGACGGGCCGTCACCGTGCTGGACGGCGTCCTGCGGGCGCTGCCCGCGGTCTGAGCCGAGCGCCCGCCGCCGGGCCCCGGCCTGGCTCAGCCGGTGGGCAGCCAGCTGACGTGGCCCGCGAGCAGCGCGTACCCGACGAACGCGACGGTGTCGATCAGCGCGTGGGCCACCACCAGCGGCATCACCCGGCCCCACCGGCGGTACAGCAGGCAGAACACCACGCCCATCACCATGTTGCCGACCAGCCCGCCGACCCCCTGGTACAGGTGGTACGAGCCGCGCAGCACCGCGCTGGTCGCGATCACCGACGGCCAAGCCCAGCCCAGCTGCCGCAGCCTGCGGACCAGGTAGCCGAGGACGACCACCTCCTCCAGGATCGCGTTCTGCCAGGCGGAGGCCACCAGGACCGGGATCCGCCACCACACGTCGGGCAGGCCGGACGGCGCCACCGCCAGGTTGACCCCGGCGGCGTGCGCGGCCAGGTACAGGCCGAGGCCGGTGCCGCCGATCGCGGCGGCCACCGCCAGCCCGCGGCCGAGGTCGGAGAGCTTGCGGGTGAGGTCGAAGCCGAGCACCCGCAGCGAGCTGCCCTCGCGGACCAGCAGGTAGCCGACCAGGACGACCGGCATCAGGCCGCGTGCGACGTAGAACAGCTGCCAGGCCAGGTCCAGCCAGGGCCGCCCGGGCGCCCGGGAACCGTTCAGCACGGCCACCTGGTGGCCGAGCGCGGCCGGTTCGGTCAGCGAGCCCACGAAGCTGATCGCGGACGAGATCCCGCTGGCCCCGAGCGACAGCCCCAGGACGATCAGCAGCTCCACGGCCAGCAGCCGGCGGGCGCCGGCGGCCTCCTCGGCCTGCGGGTCGGGCTCGGTCGAAGCGGTCGTCACCTGGTCTCCAGCGCGCGGTACCCCGCCCCGCGGAGGTGGTCCGGCGGGGCCCGGCGACCCGACCGGTCTCCGGGCCGATCATCCTTCCACAGCCGGATGAGAACCCGGTCCCGGGCGCCGCGCCCCGCCGGACCCCGATCGCCGCGCCCGGTCGCCGACCCCGCCGCGGTGCTGCACTGGCCCGGCCCGCTCAGCCCACCGGCCAGGTGTGCACCGGTTCACCGCCGCGCATGTGCTCCAGGTAGCGCCGGGTCATCGCGGCGATGGCGGCGCCCGGGTCCATGCCGTACTGCTCGCGCAGCAGGTGGACGGTGGCGGCCTGCCAGGACGCGCCGTTGGTCCGGCGCAGGCAGCGCTGCTCGATGATCCCCAGGTAACGGTCCCGGTCTGCCGGTTCGACGCCCCACTCGTCCAGGCCCTGGTAGGCCAGCGGCAGCAGCTCGCCGAGGACCAGGTCGGTGGCGGCCACCGGGGCGACCGCCCGCCCGGCGCGGCCGCGGCCCGGCCAGTGCAGCACCGCGTCGATGCCGTACCGGGCGGCGGTCTGGAAGTTCTCGTCGGCCCGGGCGAACGGGAGCCGGTTCCAGACCGGCCTGGGCTGCTCGGCGAGCACCCGGACCAGCCCGTAGTAGAAGGCGGCGTTGGCCAGGGTGTCGGCGACCGTCGGGCCGGCCGGCAGGCAGCGGTTCTCCACCCGCAGGTGGGCGACGCCGTCGGCGATGTCGTAGACCGGGCGGTTCCAGCGGTAGATGGTGCCGTTGTGCAGCCGCATCTCGGCGAGCCTCGGCACCCCTCCGGAGGCCAGCACCTTGGCCGGGTCCTCGTCGTCGCAGATCGGCAGCAGGGCCGGGAAGTAGCGCAGGTTCTCGGCGAAGAGGTCGAGCACCGAGTCCACCCAGCGCTCGCCGAACCAGGTTATGGGGCGCACTCCTTGCGCCTTGAGCTCCGCCGAACGGGTGTCACAGGCTTGCTGGAACAGAACGGGGCGCGTCTCGCGCCACAGCTCGCGCCCGAACAGGAAGGGCGAGTTGGCGCCGAGCGCCAGCTGGACGGCGGAGATCGCCTGGGCCGCGTTCCACACCGGCGCGAACCGCTCGGGGGTGACCTGCAGGTGCAGCTGCAGCGAGGTGGCGGCGGCCTCCGCGACCATCGAGACCGACTCGACCGCGAGGTGCTCCACCCCCTCGATGTCGAGGGCGATGTCCTCGCCGCGGGCGGCCAGGATCTGGTCGCTCAGCAGGGTGTAGCGGTCGTTGTGGGACATCGCCTCGAGACCGGTGTGGTCCAGGTCGAGCGTCGGCAGGATGCCCACCATCACGATCCGGGCGCCGACCTCGGCCGCCTTGCGGTCGGCGTACCGCAGGCCGGTGTCGATCTCCTCGCGCAGGTCCTCCAGCACGTGGCCGCCCAGGCGCCGCGGCGCGATGTTGACCTCCACGTTGAACTGGCCGAGCTCGGTCTGGAAGTCGGCGGAGGCGATCGACTGCAGCACCCGGGAGTTCCCCAGCACCGGCAGCCCCTGCTCGTCCACCAGGTTGAGCTCGATCTCCAGGCCCATCATGGCCCGCGGCCGGTCGAACCGCTGCTCGCGCAGCATCCGTTCCAGCACGTCCAGACAGGACTGGAGTTTGCGGCGGTACAGCTGCCGGTCGGACAGTTCCGCGCGGGTCGCCACGACCTTCTCGCCCATGGGTCCTCCCCTCCCCCTCGGTCGACGGTGCAAGCAATATGCCCATCCGGAAGATCGATAGCCCGGCCGTTCGAACGTGCCGTCGGGACAAGATTCCTGACCCTCTTTCAGCAACACCCCAACTTGCACCACGCCACCGAACGTGATAAGAAGGTCACCCTGCGCACCTGTTCGAGTAGAATTCGCACTGCGCCCCGGCCCGGTCGCCCGCATTCGACCCCTCAGCCGACACCGGCTGGTCGACGGCGGGCCCGCGCACGCACCGCGATCATGCCCAACCGGACACGGCCCAGGCCCCGCCACATCGACGCCATGCCGGTATGCCGCACTCGCACGCCGATCTCGCACGGAGAGGCGACTCACCATGACCCTGCAGACCCCTCAGCCCCCGCCCGGTGCCCTGCGCGCCGTCCTGGCCGCCCTGGACTCCGAGGCCGGGCTCCGACAGCCGGCCGCCTCCGTCCTGCGCCACGGCCCCGGCCCGCTGCTGCCCGTCCATCCCCTGGCGGTGTACGTGCTGGAGCGGCCCGGAGCGAGTCCGGCCGAGGCCAGGCGCACCGGGTGGCGGTTCCTGATCAAGAACGGGGCCGGCGAGTTCGCGGCCTCGGCCGAGGTGGTCGAAACCCCTGCCGGGCACAGCTTCTCCCACTTCACCGCGGGCCCCTACCCGGACTCGACGCTGCGCGCCCTGCGGCAGGCCTGGCAGCTCGCGCACGCGGCACACGCCCAGCACCAGCCTCGGCTGCTGTCGATGCCGGGCCACTACGCCACGGCCCTGTGGCTGCACGGCCCGTCCGCCGCCGAGGATCTGATCATCCCGCTCGCGCCGGCCCCGGTCGGGGTCACCGCGCACCGGGTGTACACCGCCGCCGAACTGCTCGGGGCGCTGGGCCGTGCGCCGGTGGCCGCGCCGGCCCTGCTCGGCGGCTCCTGACCGCGTCCGGCGGGCCGTCAGGCCCGCCGTCATCGTCTTCGCGGAGTCGATGTCGACCAGGTAGACCGGCTGGGCGGGGAGCGCGGCGGTGTCCAGGCTGTGCGCGCGGCCG
>NZ_JBEZIR010000192.1:0-11792 GCF_040651175.1 Kitasatospora sp. NPDC048540 | reverse complement strand
GTCGGGGGCGAAGTGCCGCTCGGCGGCCTCCTCCAGGGCGAGGCCGGGGGTGAGCAGCAGGTCGGTAAGGGCAGCGCGGACGTCGGTGCGGATGCTGGCGGTGGTCATGACGGTCCCCTTGGTGTTGGTGTTCCGACAGAAAGTACGTGCTCCGGGCACGCACATGCACCGTACTACAGACTGCGTGCGCCACGCACGCTATTCCTTGGTCGTGCCCACCGCCGTGGGGCACGAGACCGCCGACGCCCCTGGAGCCCCACTCGGGCGAGGCTCCCGGGCACGGGTCTACGCGCGCCTGACAGACGGCCCGGGCGAGGCCGTCCCACCCCGACCGGAACCGGCCAGCAGGCGGCGCAAGGCACCCCTCGCCCCCTGGCCGCCCGAGGAGGCGCAGGGCTTCGCCCGCCGACTCCACCACCCTGTCACCACCGGCCCATTCGCCAAATCGTGACGCCGGCACGCGAGGCGCGAGTGCACAATGCCCGAGTCGCGCCGAGGCGCATGCCGGTGAGCATCCCGCCCAACGACGAAGAACGCGCCGCCGCCGGCGGCCAGGCCGCGCTCGCACGGCCGGGGTACTGGTGATGGAGGCGGGGCCTCCGGGGGTGGTGCGCGGCGGTCAGCACGGCGTGCGCGGTCGCCTTCACCAACATCCCTACGCGGCACTCGCCGAGTGGGAGCCGTGGGCGCCGACGGTCACGGCGCTCCTGGGCGGTGGTCCCGGCGCGCGGACCGCAGGAGGCTGCGGCGGCCGGCGCCCTCGAAGGTGCCGACGGCCGTGCCCGGCCGGGCCTGCAGCACGGCCGGCAACGTGGCTGACGAGGGTCGGGAACGGGGCCCGGCGGAGGCTCGGGGCGAGGCGCCTTGGGGACGTTCCTGCGGCTCACGGGCCTGACGCTGGTCGACCCGACGACGGCACCGCACTCCCCCGCGCGGGTGACGGGAGGGGCGGCCCGGGGCGGGTGGCAGCCGGGGCGCCGTTCCTGGCCGGGGTGTGCGTGGCCTGGCCGGCGTGGCAGCAGTTCCTGGCGGTGACGGGGGTGCCGGTGGGCGCGCGCCTCTCGCCGACGGCGTGGCGGCCGGCCTCCTGCGCCGCGTACGGACCGGCGGAACATCACGATGTGCGACCGAGCCGGGCGTCATCGGTGACAGCTGTGGCTGGTGCGGCCGGCGCCACCAAAACGGCCGCCGGAAGCGGGAACTCCGGCCGGAGCGGTGACGGATCGTCACATGACGAGCACCTCCGATGGAGCCCGCTGGCGGCTTCGCCGGGGCATTGGCGTGATCGGGGGCGCATTGACGGCCCTATCGATCACGAAAAACCCATCAAAAGCGGTCATTCCGGGCCCGATTCCCCGATCCTTACCGCCGGTAGCCGTCAACTGACCTGCACCGTAGGGGAGTTGCTTGATGACCGACCGCAACCACCCGTAGCTTCATGGGCGGTGCAACGAGCACCACCCGGGTTCACCCGATGCACGGCCCGCCGGCCGACCCCCGGCACCAGGGCCGTGCCCGTCGGCCGGCCGAGTCCGCAACGGGCCGGCGGCGAACGGGGCGACCGGGGCGCACGGCACGTCGGACACGTGCCCGCCCGCCCGCCGAGTCAGATGAGCGGAGTGCGGGCCCCACCGGGGCCTGGTTCCGCATGCCCGCCCGGGGGCTTTTGTCGAGAGGATGTTCATGACTTCCGGTCACGACACCGCCGCTGCCACCACCTCCACCAAGACCACCACCAAGCGCAACCGGGTCCGCGCGGCCGTCGTCGCCGGCGCCGCCGTCGCGGCGCTGCCGGTGACCGGACTCCTCCCGGCCCCCTCGGCCTCGGCCGCCTCCGCCTCCACCTGGGACGCCGTCGCCCGGTGCGAGAGCGGCGGCAACTGGTCGATCAACACCGGCAACGGCTTCTACGGCGGCCTGCAGTTCACCGCCGGCACCTGGCGCGCCTACGGCGGCACCGCCTACGCCCCACAGGCCAACCGGGCCACCAGGGCCCAGCAGATCGCCGTCGCCGAGAAGGTCCTCGCCTCCCAGGGCCCCGGCGCCTGGCCGACCTGCTCCAGGAACGCCGGCCTCACCCGCACCGGCACGCCGGCCCACACCGACACCACCACCGCCACCAAGGCCGAGCCGGCCGCCCCCAAGCCCCGGATCGCCGAGGCCGGGCCCACCCACAAGCCCCACCCGAGCCCCGCCGACGCCACGCGACCGGCACGGACGCCGACCCCGTCGGCCCCGGTCAACTCCCCGCGCAACAGCGCCCCCACCGGCACCTACACCGTCAAGAGCGGCGACACCCTGAGCGAGATCGCGGTCAAGTTCGGCATCGACGGGCAGAGCCTGTACACCAGGAACATCCACACCATCGGCGCCGACCCCGACCTGATCTTCCCCGACCAGATCCTGGACCTCTGACCCCCATCGGACCACAGCCGGCCACCCCTGCGAGGCGTGGCCGGCACCCGCACACCACCCAGCCACCCCCGAGACCAGCCGCCAACCGCCCGGGAGTATGCCCGCCCCGTCCGCACCGGACCACCTACGGGCCCGCGTACGCAGTCCTGGACGACATCCCCTCCCGCACCGCAGCGCCAAGGCCGACAAACCATCCCCACAGGGTGCCGAGGCATCCGCCGGCCCCCCAGGCGCCATCCAGAGCAGGGCCCGCCCCCGCCAGACGAGACCGAGCACACCACCCAGGACGGCCACGACCCGCAGGACCGTGGCACGGACCACCGTCCCGGCCGTGCACAGGAGCTCCCCGCCCGAGATCTCGTCCACCGCCGCGATCCTCCACGCGCCATCGTGCGCGGCGAAGCCCCAGAGGCCTCCATCCCGGCGCAGCGTCCGGGTTTCGTGGGCGGACGTGAAGGACGAAGTCAGTTGGCCGCATCGCAGAGAGATCCGAAGGCCCGGGTCATGTAGCTGTCGAGCTGGTCACGATCGCCCGACAAGCACGGGTAGCCGGCGGGAACGCTGGCCGCCAACCGGGTCCATGACGGTTCGGCGTCGGCGGCGAAGGCGCGGTATCCGCCGAGATCTCGGGCTGGGCGAGGACGTCTCCGCGGTGTACGACTCGGACCGGCCCCGGGGGGATCCTCGGATGCTGGTCCCTCGGCGTAGGGAGGTCGTGTCGGACATTCAGCACGACCGCCGTCGTCGTCATCACCGCGAAGTCCGCCAGGCGCAAGGTCTTCGGCCTCGCCACCGCAGGCATCCATCTCACGTGACCTCTTGCGCGTCAGTCCGGCAGCCAGTGCAGCTCGTGCGCCAGGGTCTTGGCGACGGCGCGGATGCGGCGGTGCAGTGGCGACTGCTCGCGTGGGAGGACCAGGTGGATCGTCAGGCCGGGCGCGCCTCGCAGCGGTCGCCAGGTGAGACCGGCCGGTTGCGCCGTGGCCGAGGCTTCTCCGGCCGGGGCGAGGGTGACCCCGTCGCGCAGGTCGCGCTGACACATGTCGAAAGAGACTGCGGGCGTGTGGAATCGAGGGTGCGGTCGGGTGTCTCGGAACAGTGCGGACAGCTGATCGTGGATCACGGGGTTGGCCGCACGGTCCGGGAGTCGCAGCGGATACGCGGCCGCGTCGGCGATCTCGATCTCCGGGTGCTCGGCCAGCGGATGGTGCTGCGCCAGCTGGACCCCGACGCGCGCACGCCGCAACAGGAACCGGCGCACGCCACGGCCCGGCTGTTCACCGCGGGTGATCCCGGCATCGATGCGGCCGTCGGCGACCGCGGGGGAAATCTCCGGTGTCGCCATCGGGACCGCGCCGACCTCGAGTCCGCTGTTGCCGCGAATCAACCTGTCCACCAGGGCCGGTACCGTCTCGGCCCCGGTGCTGAGGCTGTATCCGATGCGCAGCGTGCCCAGTTCACCGGCCGCCGCGCTCCGGGCGGTGTCCCATGCCCGGTCCAGCGCCGCCAGCGCGGGCGGCGCGGACTCCGCCAAAGCCGCACCGGCGGTGGTCAGAACGACGCTACGCGTGTTGCGGACCAGCAGGGCCGTACCGAGTTCCGCCTCCAATCGGCGCATCCGGGCGCTGAGTGCGGGCTGTGCGATGCCGATGCGTGCGGCCGCGCGGGTGAAGTTCAACTCCTGCGCCAGCACCAGGAAGTACCGCAGGCTCACCGTATCCGGCGTCACGTGCCCTCCCCGCCGATTGATAGCGATCCGTTCTGAGCCTATCCCGTACCGGTCTTTCCCTGGACCGCACATCAAGCCCTAACCTGCACATATGGCGATTCCATCGACCGCAGTACCCGTCGCCGGGATCGATCGACCTGAGTGTCAATTCGACGTCGGACCTGTCCGGCCGAACACAGGAGGTTTCCATGGCCAAGGGCTACTGGGTCAGTGTCTACCCCGCCAGTTCCGACCCTGAGACCGCGTTTGAGATCTGTCGCTCAGCCTCCACTGCTGAGCAGGTGATCAGCAGCTTTCCTCGATGTAGAGGAGGGTCAAGCCGTCCGTCGAGGCGAACTCGTAAGGGTGGTAACTCGGTGTTTCGCCCGCGTTGAGCCTGTGCTTGATCTCGTGCCAGGCCGCAAGCCGGTCGCCCGAGGGAACGTGGCGGAAGTGTCCACCGGCGCCTTCTCCGATGATCAGCTCATCCGCTTGAGTCGCGAGACGCTTGGCAAGGTTGCGGTGGAGCGGCCCTCGGATCTTCCGCCAACGGCGGCCCTCGTTATCGACGAATTCCTCGCTGCCGGCGGGAGATGGGACGCCTTCGTCGTACCAGTACTGGACCTGTGGCAGAGCGGCCATCATCTCCGCGAGAGTCGTCGTGTGCGGGCGCTTCTTGGGCATGGCGCAACTATCTCAAGTTGCGGATGGCAGCCTCACACCGGCGGCAAAGCTCACGGCGCCACGTGCTGAAGGGGCCGTGGGCCTGATCGGACGGCTGGTCCCCGTCGAGTGAGGCGTCGGACCATGACGCCGATCATCGCCCAGCGGATCATGGTCTCGGAGCGGGCCGGGCTGGTCTCGTAGTCGCGGGCCAGGCGGCGGTGGGCGGTGAGCCACGAGAAGGTGCGCTCTACCGCCCACCGCTTGGCCTGGACCTGGAATCCTCGCTGGTCGGGGTCCTTGCGGACGATCTCCAGGTCACGGCCGAGGATCTGCGTGGTCCACTCGACCAGGCGGCCGGCGAAGCCCTGGTCGGCCCAGATCTTCCGGACCCCTGGATGATCGAGCCTGGTCCACAGCAGGGGCCGCTTCGCGCCGTCGCGGTCCTGGACGTTCGCCGCGACGACGTGGACGGCCAGGAGCAGGCCGAGGGTGTCCGTGACGATGAACCTCTTGCGGCCCTTCACCTTCTTGCCCGCGTCGAAGCCCCTCGTGGCAGCAGGGACTGTGTCGGCAGTTCGGACGGACTGCGAGTCGATCAGACCCGCGCTCGGCTCCGCCTTCCGGCCATCAGCTTCACGGACCCTGCCACGCAGGGCGTCATGGATGCGCTCGACGGTGCCGTCGTCGTGCCACCACGTGAAGTACCAGTACACCGTCGGCCACGGAGCGAAGTCCTTCGGCAGCTGCCGCCAGGCACACCCAGTCCGCACCACGTAGAAGATCGCGTCCAAGATTCGCCGCCGCGGATGCTTCTCCCGCCGACCACCTTTCGGACCCACCCGCGCTGGCGGGAGTAGTGGCTCCACCAGTGCCCACTGCTCATCCGTCAGGTCCGACGGATACCCACCCCCAACAGCCTTCACGGTGAGCTCAACGAACACCTCAGCAACGGGACACGGCAGATCTCAAACGCGGTCTGAGAGGCTGACCGCCTACGACACGCTGGCCCGTCCGGCCGTCCAGGCCGGGGGCGGGCGCGTCCTGTCCCGTGGCAGTCGAGTCGTCGCCCACGAGGCCGGAATCACGCGACGCGTCGTTCTGATCGAGTTCGACAGTTTTGAACAGGCCGTCGCGGCATACGAGAGCGAGGCATACCAGAAGGCACTGGTGGCCCTCCCCGACGGCGTCGAGCGCGACTTCCGCATCATCGAAGGAATCGACTGACCGGCGGGCCCGGCCATCACCGGGCATCCGTCACCTGATACGCACACGGTGCTGAACGACGACTCACGAGACGAGTTCGAAGCCATGTCCCGCATCCCGGTTCGTCGTCGACGTCCTCGACGGCCCGATCCCGGGGGTTGCGACCCGCAGGCCCGCATGTCGAGGCGTCGCACAGTTCCCCTGGGATGGCGGAAGCCTTGTCACCGCGTGTGGTCGCCAGGGGCAGACCGGCCGCAGGTGCCGCCGGCAACGGCAACCAAGCAGGCCGCCGCTTTGTCGAGGCAGCCAAGGGCCTTGGCGATGACGGGGCCTCGGGCTCGGAGGAGCTCAGCCTTCCTCACCGACGCCTCCCACCAACCCGCCCTGCCGACCCGCGAATCCGAGCGCAGGCCCAGAGCACTATGTTGCGCCGGCCCAGTGAGAGCATCTACGGCACCCGGCGCCCTTCCGGCGCCTTCCGCATCAAATCCGCCAGCTTTGCGCGGAGTTCTTGCGCCGGCTCACCGAGCACGATCGTGCTGATCAATAGTTCCAGCATCAGGCAGTTGTACTCGTCGTCATCAACCCGATAGCGCTTCCGGTCGCGTTCCACCACAGCTGCAGTGATCCGTCGGCCACCATCGGCGTCTTCAATTCCGACACCAAAAAAATCACGATCCGGATCGGGATCAACGGCGGCGGGGAAATGCCGCCATCATGGAAGCTGCACGAAAATGAAGAGTTTGTGCAAGCCGGATCCCATGCCGAGGAAGGTATTCTAAATAACCTGGCACCCAATGAGCATGCGATATTCGGTGGGACATCAATCAACTTCTGCAACGCCAACTGCGTCATCATGGTGAACACTCGAGGAATGACACTCGAGGGCAATTGGGGCCATAAGGATCACAATTCACCATTCCGGCTCTTTTGGCTTTCGAAGTAAAGGTTGGTGACTAAAAGGATGCCGTCGACGAAAAATCTCGCAGAACTGTCCGATGTTGAACTGATGCTGGTCTGTGCGGCCGCCGCCGAGAGAGGGGGGGGGGCTAGTTTTTGTCACGTACTCGGCTCTGCCGCACAGCAAAGTTGGCTCGACGCCGCGCTTGACATGGCGTGGTCGACTGCGGCAGGTAATGAGGTGGCAGACGATTGTGCCGAACTGCTCGACGCTCTCACGCTTGAAAGCGACACGAGCGAAGCGGGACCAATTTCTAGGATTGGCGGGGGAATCACTCGCCACGGCGATGCGGCCATCCGTCGTTCGGATTGAAACGGCACTGAAGACAATTCGGACACTGCTATCCATGGTTGATTTCAAGCTTTCCGGAGAAATGGTGGTGATCACGAGAAGCGGCGAGCCCCGACCTGACCCTGGCCCGCTGGTCCGACAGGAGCTGGAAGCCCGACAGGAACTTCTGGCCGCGTTCATAAGTGAACCCTTTGATTCGGCAGGGAATCAAGAATCCATGGCTAGGCGGGCTCGGTCCAGCCGAACCCTGGCTGGGGCAAGAACATCGTGGTGATCACCATGGGCGCCCTGGTGGCCACGCTCACGCTGATGATGATGGCGGTCGCCGCGCTCGGGGTGCTGAGCATGGTGGTGCAGGACACCCGGGAGCGGGTCCATGATCTGGGGATCCTCAAGGCCCTCGGGATGACACCCAAACAGACCATCGCAATGGTCCTGACCTCGGTGACACTCACCGGCCTGATCGCCGGGCTGATCGGGGTCCCGCTCGGGGTCGCGGTGGAGAAGGCGACGCTGAACCCGATGGGGAACGCGATCGGCCGGCACCTGCCGCCGAGCGTGTCCCACGTCTACACCGCCGGGCTGCTCATCCCCCTGCTGGCCGGCGGGATCGTGATCGCCCTGCTCGGCGCACTGCTACCGGCCAGCTGGGCGGCACGGACCCGGACCTCCACCGCGCTGCGGACCGAGTAGGACCGAGCAGAGCCGCCGGTCGCCGCAGCAAAAGCGTGCTGGGCACTGCACGGCGCGGCAAGAACGCCAATGCCGACCTCCCCCGGTTGACAGCCTCGGGAGGTCGGCATTCCGGCGTTCTTTCCTCAACACAAAGGCGTGAGAGGTACCCAAGCATGGCGGTCGGCGTTTTCGACCTGTTCTCGATCGGCATCGGCCCGTAGAGGTCACAGACAGTCGGCCCGATGCGCGCGGCCCGGATGTTCGTCAAAACCTGGCGGATCCTCACCAGACTCCGCACCGATCCCGCCCGCGCCACCAACCTCCTCCTCGTCCTGCTCGTCCTGCTCGTCCTGGCGAACCTCGTGGTCAACCGATCAAGGCCCGGGACAGCCGCCCACCAACTGCACGAACACCTACGAACACTGCCACACCACCACGGCTGATCAGCCATTTTCAAGATGGTGGATCTTCAGTGGGGCCGGCCGCCTTCGACGGCGGCCGAGCGTGAGCGTACGCCAACGACCAGGGCCACCCCCCGTACCCTGATCGCCGTCTCCTACCGGTCCAACCGGCAGAAAGCCGACAAGGACCTCTCGAAGTGGCTCCCTACGCCGGCCCATCGGTGCCAGTACGCCCCAGGGGCTGGGTTTTCGTGAAGACGTGCTGGGGCCCGACCGTCGACCAGGTTGAGCTCGACGCGCTGCACCGTATCGCTGCTGCTGCGACGACGCTCCGATCACCGTCACCCTCGCCGTCTGACGCGGAACCGGATCACCTGGGCCGGCGTACGGGCTCAGGTGCACCAGCTGTCCAAGATCAGGGGGGAACTTCACTCTGACTCATCACCCACACCAACGGGCAGGGCGGCGGCGTTCAGGAGATCTGTCCGTGTTGATGCCTGTCCAGGTCTTGGCAGTGGCCAAGACTTCAAGGCCGTTGAGGTATCCGGCAAGCGCAAAAATACGGCCCGCAAGCGCAGTACTTCGATCCGTACCGCGATGAAAGTCCACGAACGAGGGGAACCCCAGCCGACGCACGGCTGGGGTTCCTCGAGGCGGTGAGTGTCGGTCAGCAGGTGGAGTTGCCCATGCCGTAGACCGCTCGTCCACGTGCCGGCAGACTGCACCCGATCGCGATCACCGCGGATCGGGCGGGTCAGCGCTGCAGGGTGAGGACGCCCGGCCGGTACGGCAGCTGGTCGTAGGGGCCGCTCGCGGTGGGGGACTTGCCCTGGTAGAGGAACTGCAGGTTGCAGGGGTCGATGGTCATGGTCTGGTCGGGGTTGTTGCGGACCAGGTCGCCGTGGCTGATGTCGTTGGTCCAGGTGGCGCCGCTGTTGGCCTTGCCGGCGAAGGGGTTGCTCTCGCTGGCGGCCTGTGGGGTCCAGGAGCCGTTGAGGCTGGTGGCGGTGAAGGAGCGGAAGTAGCGCCCGTTCGCGCCCTGCGCCTCGACGATCATGAGGTACTGGTTCTGGTCCTTGACCTTGTAGACCTGCGGGGCCTCGAACAGGTTGTTCGGCGTGTCGCTCATGACCGTCGTGTACGAGGAGCCGAAGTTGCCCGGGAAGTTCCCGATCGGCATGCTCGCCCGGTAGATGCTGCCGTTGTCACCGGCGAAGAACAGGTACATGTTCTGGCCGTCGGCGATCAGGGTCTGGTCGATCGGGCCGGTGCTGGACTTGGGGATGCTGCCGGTGAACAGCGGCTGCGGCGCGGACCAGCCGTTGGGGTTGGTCGGGTCGCTGGAGGTGCGGTAGATGAACGGCCACTGACCCCACTGGTACGCCAGCACCCAGATGTTCTTGGGCGCGAAGTAGAACAGCGTGGGCGCCACCGCGGCCTGGCCCATCCCGCTCTGCCCGGCCGACGCCATGTCCGACCAGTTCGTGAACGGGCTGAACATCATCGAACCGTACGACGATCCCGACACGTTCGACCCGTAGACCACGTGCTTGCCGTTGTACACCACATCGGTGAAGTCCTTCACCGAAGCCCACCCGTTCACCGGCTGCGCCAGCGCACCGGTCGACGTCCACCGGTACGTCGACGGAAGGGCACACGCGCCGCCCGGCGCGGGCGTTGTCGGGGTCGGAGCCGGGGTGGACGACCCGGACGACCTGAAGTTCCAGTGCTGGTTGGCGGCGCCCAAGGAGTCCCAGATCTGGACGGCGGTGCCGTTGGCGGTCTGGTTGCCGGGGGTCTCCAGGGCTCGGCCGCTGGCGACGTTGGTGAGGGTGAAGGAGCCGTCGCTGTTCCGGGCGGCCTTCCAGTGCTGGTTGGCGCCGCCGTTGGCGTCCCAGACCAGCAGCTTCGTGCCGTTGGCGGTCTGGCCGCCCGGCTCGTCCAGGACCCGGCCGCTGGCGACGTTGGTCAGGGTGTAGGAGCCGTCGTTGTTCTTGGTGGCCCGCCACTGCTGGTTGGTGGCGCCGCTGGCGTCCCATACCTGGAGCGGGGTGCCGTTGCCGTTCTGTCCGGCGGGCTCGTCGAGGACACGTCCGGCGGCGCCCACGCCGGAGAGCGTGTAGACGGTGCCGGAGTTGATGCCGCCGCCCGGCGTACCGCCGCCGGTGCCGCCGCCGGCGCTGCCCAGAGTGGTGAGTACGGTGTTGTAGGCGGGCTTCTTGTTGCCGTTGTTGTCGAACAGCAACGCGTTCTCGCCGGTACGCCAGGAGTCGCTGTCGCGGATGCCCCACACCGTGATGCCGGTGCAGCGGGCGACGGCCAGGCAGTCCTTGACGGTGTTGTCGTACGCGCCGGCGGACGCCTGGGCAATGTCGAGCTCGGTGATCTGGACGTCCACGCCGAGCGCGGCGAAGCTGGACAGGGTGGTCTGGAAGCTGGCCGGGGGGCCGCCGGCGCCGAAGTGGCTCTGGAAGCCGACGCAGTCGATGGGCACGCCGCGGGACTTGAAGTCCTTGACCATGCTGTAGACGCCCTGGGTCTTGGCGTCCGTCCAGTTCTCGATGTTGTAGTCGTTGTAGCAGAGCTTGGCCGAGGAGTCGGTGTTCCGGGCGGTGCGGAACGCCTCCTCGATGAAGCCGTTGCCCAGCACGTTCTGGAACACGGAGCCGCGGTGCTGGCCACCGCCGCCGTCCGCGAACGCCTCGTTGACCACGTCCCAGGCGTAGATCTTGCCCTTGTAGTGGGTCATCTCCTGGGTGATGTGGTTGTCCACCACACTGCGCAGGGTGTTCGCGTCGGTGATGGAGCCGACCCAGCTGGGCAGTTGGGAGTGCCAGACCAGGGTGTGGCCGCGCATCTTCTGGCCGTGCGCGGAGGCGTGGTTGACGATCGAGTCGCCGGGGCCGAAGTTGAACGACCCGCGGGAGGGCTCGATGGTGTCCCACTTCATCTCGTTCTCCGGGGTGACCATCTTGAATTCCCGGTCGAGAATGCTGGAGTACGTCGAGTCCCCGAGCCTGCCCGAGGCCACCGCCGTACCGAAGTAGCGGCCGCTGCCGGCCGCCGCGTCGCCGAGCGTGGTAGGCGCGTTGGCGTTCGACGTGAATGCCGCCTGGGCGACCAGCGGTATGGCGGCGCCCACCGCGGCGAGCACCACGGCGGCGGCGATCAGGCGGCGGGTTGCCGGACGGCGGCGATGAGAGCGGTTCTGATCTGGCAAAGGCTTGTCCTTCTGACGCAGTGGGCCTTGGTCTCGGTCCCGGTTACCTGTCAGTTGCCGCCACACACACGAAGGTTGCCGTGATCGGCGAGGAATTTTTCGCCGAGCCGGAGCTCGTCGCGGCCCTCATCCCGTCGGGGGGCCGGTCCCGAGTCGCTGCTGGAGGACGAGTCCTACTCCAAGAAGACCGAGCTCTACGACGGTCTGGGCCGGCTCCGGCAGACCCAGACCAGCCTGCCGGCCGGTGCCACC
>NZ_JBEZIR010000191.1:0-11860 GCF_040651175.1 Kitasatospora sp. NPDC048540 | reverse complement strand
CGGGACGGGGCCGGGCGGGACGGGGCCGGGCGGGACGGGGCCGGGCGGGACGGGGCCGGGCGGGACGGGGCCGGGCGGCGACTAGGATCGGGGCATCATGAGTGCCACTCTCGTCGTCAAGGATCTCAGCGCCGGCCACGGCGACCGCACCCTGTTCTCCGGGCTGGACCTGGTGGTCGCCCCCGGTGAGGTGATCGGTCTGGTCGGGGTCAACGGTGCCGGCAAGTCCACCCTGCTGCGGCTGCTCGCCGGGCTGGACACCCCGGAGGGCGGTTCGCTGCGGCTCAGCCCGGCGAGCGCCAACGTCGGCCACCTGCCGCAGGAGCCGGAGCGCCGTGAGGGCGAGTCGGTGCGGGCGTTCCTGGCCCGCCGGACCGGTGTCGCCGCCGCCCAGGCCGCGCTGGACGAGGCCACCGAGGGTCTGGTGGAGGGCCGGGCGGGCGCCGACGACGCGTACGCGGAGAGTCTGGACCGCTGGCTGGAGCTGGGCGGTGCCGACCTCGACGAGCGGGCCGAGGAGGTGGCCGCCACCCTCGGGCTCAAGGTCGGCCTCGACCTGCCGATGACCGCGCTGTCCGGCGGCCAGGCCGCCCGGGCGGGCCTGGCCTCGCTGCTGCTGTCGCGCTACGACGTGTTCCTGCTCGACGAGCCGACCAACGACCTCGACCTCGACGGCCTGGAGCGGCTGGAGTCCTTCGTCAGGGGCCTGCGCGCCGGCACCGTGCTGATCAGCCACGACCGCGAGTTCCTGGCCCGCACGGTGACCCGGGTGGTCGAGCTGGACCTGCACCAGCAGCAGGTCAACGTGTACGGCGGCGGCTACGAGGCGTACCTGGAGGAGCGGGACATCGCCCGCCGGCACGCCCGCGAGGAGTACGACGAGTACGCCGACACCAAGGCCTCGCTGGAGGCCCGCGGCCGGATGCAGCGCAACTGGATGGAGCACGGCGTCCGCAACGCCCGCCGCAAGGGCCCGGACAACGACAAGATCGGGCGCGCCCAGCGCCAGGAGTCCACCGAGAAGCAGGCGTCCAAGGCCCGGCAGACCCAGCGCATGATCGAGCGGCTGGAGGTGGTCGAGGAGCCGCGCAAGGAGTGGGAGCTGCGGATGGAGATCGCGGCCGCGCCGCGCTCCGGCTCGGTGGTGGCGACCCTGCGCGGGGCGACGGTGCGGCGCGGGGAGTTCGCGCTCGGGCCGGTGGACCTGCAGATCGACTGGGCGGACCGGGTGGCGATCACCGGGGCCAACGGCGCCGGCAAGTCCACCCTGCTGGCGGCGCTGCTCGGCCGGCTGGAGCTGGACGGCGGCAGCAGTGCGCTGGGTTCGGGCGTGGTGGTCGGCGAGGTGGACCAGGCGCGCGGGCTGTTCCTCGGCGGGGAGCCGCTGCTGGAGGCGTTCGCCGCGGCGGTGCCGGACACCGCGCCGGAGGAGGTCCGCACCCTGCTGGCCAAGTTCGGGCTGAAGGCGGCGCACGTGCTGCGCCCGGCGGCCACCCTGTCGCCCGGCGAGCGGACCAGGGCGGCGCTCGCCCTGCTGCAGGGCCGCGGGGTGAACCTGCTGGTGCTGGACGAGCCGACCAACCACCTCGACCTGCCCGCGATCGAGCAGCTGGAGTCGGCCCTCGCCACGTACACCGGCACGCTGCTGCTGGTGACGCACGACCGGCGGATGCTGGAGACGGTGTCGGTCAACCGGCGGCTCACCGTCGAGGGTGGTCTGGTCCACGAGGCCCGATAGGTCTGGACCCTTCGGGACCCTTCGACCCCTTCCGCCGACGCACCGTCATGTGCTGTGCTGGGCCGCATGGTTGACAGTCCCGTGGTTGACAGTGCTTCGCCGGCGTCGTACCCGACCGTCGAGCTGAGCCCCATGACGGTGCCCGCCCACGAGGCCGGCGACCGCGCCCGTGCCTTCCACGACCTGATGGCCCGGCGCCGGACGGTGCGCGACTACTCGACCCGGCCGATCCCGGACGGGGTGGTGGAGTGGGCGGTCCGGACCGCCGCCACCGCCCCCAGCGGTGCCCATGTGCAGCCCTGGCGGTTCGTGGTGATCACCGACCCGGACCGCAAGCGGCGGCTGCGGGAGGCCGCCGAGGCGGAGGAGCGCGAGTTCTACGGGCACCGGGCCTCCGAGGAGTGGCTGGCCGCGCTGGCGCCGATCGGCACCGACTGGCGCAAGCCGTTCCTCACGGACGCGCCCGCCGTGATCGTGGTCTTCGAGGTGCACAAGGGCCCGGACTCGCCGCGCCCGTACTACACCAAGGAGTCGGTCGGCATCGCCGTCGGCCTGCTGCTGGCCGCCCTGCACCAGGCGGGGCTGGCCACCCTCACCCACACGCCGAGCCCGATGCGCTTCCTCAACGAGGTCTGCGACCGCCCCGCCGAGGAGCGGGCCGCGTACGTCATCCCGGTCGGCTACCCCGCCGACCACGCCCGGGTGCCGGATCTGCACCGCAAGGACCTCGACCAGGTCCTGGTGCGGCTCTGAGCCGCGGGCGCCGGGTCCGGGGCAAAAGCGCTGGTGGGAGCGGATCCGGTGAGGCGATAATCCTGTCATGAGCCGCACAGCCGACACCCCTCCGCGCGACCCCGGGCCGCCGCCGTCCGCCGCCGTCACCGACGGACGCCCGCCCGAGCTGATCGCCCTCGACGGCGTCGTCTCGCTGCGCCGCCGCCGGGAGGCGGACGGGCCCGCCGTGAACGAGGCGGTCCGGGCCAACCTCGCGCACCTGCGGCCCTGGATGCCCTGGGCGCAGGAGCCGCCGAACCTCCAGCACAGCATCGAGATGTGCCGGGCCGGCGAGGAGGTCTGGGACCAGGGCACCGACTTCATGTACCTGGTCGGCCTGGACGCCCGGCCGGGCAGCGTGGTCGGCGCGTTCGGCCTGCACGGCCGGATCGGCCCGGGCGCGCTGGAGATCGGCTACTGGGTGGACGTGGACCACGTGGGGCGCGGCATCGCCACCGCCGCGGCCCGCGCGCTGACCGGGGCCGCCCTCGCGCTGCCGGGCATCGAGCGGGTGGAGATCCACTGCGACGAGTCCAACACCGCCAGCGCGGCCGTCCCGCGCAAGCTCGGCTACCGCCTGGACCGGGTCCGGGACGCCGAGATCACCGCCCCCTCCGAGACCGGCCGCAACCTGGTCTGGATCATGGAACGCTGAGCCGGACCCCGGCCCCGGCGGCGGGCCACGGCGAGGGCCGCCCGGTGCGACCGGGCGGCCCTCCTGCGCGCCGGCGGGCGCCCGCCGGTCAGTAGCGCTCGCCGACCGGTGCCGGGACGGCGTCCAGGGCCGCGAGCTCCTCGGGGCCGAGCACCAGGTCCGCGGCGCCCGCGTTGTCGGTGAGGTACTTCGGCGTCTTGGTGCCCGGGATCGGCAGCACGTACCGTCCCTGCGCGAGCACCCAGGCCAGCGCCACCTGCGCCGGGGTCGCCCCGAGCCGGTCGGCGATCTCCCGCACCGCCGCCACCAGCGCCTGGTTGGCCGCCAGCGCGTCCGCCTGGAAGCGCGGCAGGGTGGCGCGCCAGTCCTCGGCCGGCAGGTCGGCGGCGGAGGCGAAGCGCCCGGCCAGGAAGCCGCGGCCGAGCGGGGAGAACGGCAGGAAGGCGATGCCCTGCGCCTCGGTGTACGGCACCACCTCGGCCAGCGGGTCCCTGGTCCACAGCGACAGCTCGGACTGCACGGAGGCCACCGGGTGCACCGCCTGGGCCCGCCGGATCTCCTCCACGGTGACCTCGGACAGGCCGATCGCCCGCGCCTTGCCGGCGGCGACGGCCTGGGCGAGCGCGCCCCAGGTCTCCTCGATCGGCACCTCGGGATCGACCCGGTGCAGCTGGTAGAGGTCGACGTGGTCGGTGCCGAGGCGGCGCAGGCTCGCGTCGATCGCCTGCCGCACGTGCTCCGGGCGGCCGTTGCGCGCCACCCGCTCGTCGCCGGTGCCCGGCACCAGGCCGACCTTGGTGGCCAGTACCGCCCGCTCCCGGTACGGCCCGGCCAGCGCCCTGCCGACCAACTCCTCGTTGTCGTAGGGCCCGTAGATGTCGGCGGTGTCGATCAGGGTGACCCCGAGGTCGAGCGCGGTGCGGATCACCTCGACCGAGGTGGTGTCGTCCCGCCCGGCGGGGTCGTAGGCCCAGGTCATCCCCATGCAGCCGAGACCGACCACGCCGGTCGCGGGGCCGTTGCTGCCGAGTGTGGTGGTGCGCATCGCCGGTTCTCCTTCGGACGGTCGGACTGACCCGCCCAGCCTGCCGCTTGGAGTGCGCTCCAGGTCAAGCACCGCCCGGGGACGGGCCGTCCGCGTCGGACCGCCCGGCGCGGGCCACCGCCCGGCCGAGGTCGAGGGCCCTGGTCCTGACCCTGGGGGTGAGCCCGCCGTCCGGGAGCCGCACCAGCCCGTGCGAGATCCCTACCAGGTCGCGGTCGAACAGCGCGCGCAGGGTGGACCGGGCGCCGCGCGGGCTCCAGCCGTCGGCCCGGAGGCCGTCCATGACCTGGACCGGACCGCCCGGCGCGGGCGGCCGCTCGAGCGAGAACAGCACCCAGCCCTCGGGGTCCTGCCGGCGGTCCGCGTCGACGATCGTGCGCAGGAAAGCCCGCTGGCGGTCGTTCAGCCCGGCCCGGACCGCGGCCGCGTCCCGGTGCCCCTTCGCCGGCCCACCCATACCGCTCCCCTTCCCGGACGACGGGGGAAACCTAACAGCCCGGCCCGACACCGCCTGCGGGCCCGCCCGGGGCCACCGACCTTAAAGCGGCCGTAAGTCCACCCCCGGATGCTTGACGTGCCCACTTGGTCTAGTCCACTTTTACTCAGGACAGCACGACCAGCCCCGGCACCGCACACCCCCTCCGGGCCCCACCGCGAGGGCAGTTCAGGCTCACCCCACCTGCCGCGCCGCCGGCCCGCGCGCCGCCCCACCGGCCCGCGGGCGCCCTGGCACCGTCCACGAAAGGCACCCCCATGCCCCGTGCCGCAGTCCCCCGCCACGCCGCCCGCCGGCGCTCCCGGCTCGTCCCGCTGCTGTGCGCGGCCGCCCTGGCCGGCGGCGGCACCGCCGTACTGGCGGGCGGCGCCGACGCCGCCGACGCCAACCTGCTCGCCAACCCCGGACTCGAGACCGGCACCCTGGGGGCCTGGAGCTGTACCGCCGGCACCGGATCGGTCGTCACCTCCCCCGTCCACGGCGGCTCCTACGCGCTGCGCGGCGCACCGACCAACAGCGACACCGCGCAGTGCAGCCAGAGCGTCGCCGTGAAGCCCAACACCAAGTACGCGCTGAGCGCCTGGGTCCAGGGCCAGTACGTCTACCTCGGTGCGACCGGCAGCGGGGTCACCGACCCCGCCGTCTGGACCCCCGGCGGCAGCAGCTGGCAGCAGCTCTCCACCGGCTTCACCACCGGCCCCGCCACCACCAGCGTCACCGTCTACCTGCACGGCTGGTACGGGCTGGGCGCCTACCTGGCCGACGACTTGACACTCACCGGCCCCGGCGGGGGCAACCCGAGCCCCAGCCCCACCCCGACGGCCACCCCCACCACCACCCCGACCGCGACGCCCACCGCGACACCGACGGGCACCCCCACCCAGACCACCCCGCCGCCGAACGTCGCGCTGCCGGTGGCGCCGTACGTCGACCTCGGGGCCTGGCCGACGCCGGTGCTGCGGGACATGGCGGCCGCCGGCAACCTCAAGTCCTTCACCCTCGCCTTCGTCACCTCGGTGGGCTGCAAGGCCAGCTGGTTCAACGCCTACGACCCGAAGGCCGGCTGGGGCAAGGACCAGATCGACGCCGTCCGGGCCGCCGGCGGCGACGTGAAGGTCTCCTTCGGCGGCGCCTCCGGCACCGAACTGGCCCAGGCCTGCACCACCGTGGACGCGCTGTTCAACGAGTACGACGCGGTGGTCAACGCGTACGGCCTGAAGTACGTCGACTTCGACATCGAGGGCGCCGCGGTCGTCGACACCGCCGCCAACGACCGCCGCTCCGCCGCGCTGGCCAGGCTGCAGAAGGCCCACCCGGGCCTGAAGGTCTCGCTCACGCTGCCCGTCCTGCCCGAGGGGCTGACGGCCGACGGCGTGGCCGTGGTGCGCTCCGCGCGGGACGCCGGGGTGGCCCTCGACCTGGTCAACGTGATGGCGATGGACTACAACCGCCCGTCCACCGACTACGGCGACGACGCCGTCCAGGCCGCCCAGAGCACCCATGACCAGCTCAAGGCGCTCTACCCCGCGAAGACCGACGCCCAGCTGTGGGCGATGACCGCCGTCACCCCGATGCTCGGCGAGAACGACGACCACGGGGTCTTCAACCAGGGCGACGCCCAGCAGCTGGTCGCCTTCGCCAAGCAGCACCACCTGGGCATGCTCGGCTTCTGGGAGATGACCCGGGACGCCGCCGCCTGCACCGGCCCGCTCTACAAGTGCACCAACATCAGCCAGTCGCCCTACGAGTTCTCGAAGATCTTCGCCGGCTATACCGGCTGACGGATCGCCGCCGACGGACCCCGCCCGGTGGATCCCCACGCTCCACCGGGCGGCCCGGCGCCCGACCCGGGCGGGCCGCCGGTCAGCCCACGGCCCCGGCGGGCGCGTAGTGCCGCAGGTAGGCACGCATCTCCGGGGCCAGCCGGGCCGGGGCACCGCCGTCGGCCAGGTTGAGCAGGTGCCACAGCCGGTTCTCGATCCAGAACCGGTGGGCGAACTGTTCGAACGACGGCGCGCACCAGCTGATCGCGGCCCGCAGCCCGGCCGGGTCGCCGAGGCCGCGGCCGGGCCCCTCCGTGCTCTCCCGGGCCTCGTACGCGTACTGGAAGTCGATGGGCGAGTGCACCACGAAGGTCTCGCCGGACGGCCGGAGGTAGAGGTACCAGATCACGCAGTCCTGCTGGTCCCGCAGGAAGCGGACCAGGAAGGCGCCCGGCTCGACCGGGCTGGGCAGCGGCTTCGACAGGTCGCTCCAGCAGCACGTCACCGAGACCTCGTCGAGCACCCGGTGGCTCCACTCGCCGGCCGCGAACGCCCGGAAGTCCGCGGGCAGTTCCAGCCCGACGGCGGCGAGCTCCGCCGCCACCGCGTCGAGCTCCGCGACCCGCTCCGGGACGGGGCTGCCGACCCCGCCGAGCCAGTCGAAGTCGCCCGTGAACAGGCCGGGCTCCAGCGGCGGCAGGCTCTCGTACGGGTAGTACTCGTAGGTCCCGCGGCACGGCCGGTACTCGCCGAGGTCGCAGGCGCACCACCTGGCCTCGAAACCGGCCGTGCCCTGGACCGTGTCAGGCCGTTCACCCAGCACCGTTACCCCCGTGGATCGCGTCGAGCGGAATCGTCGGCGTCAGCATCGCACCGGCCACCGACAGTCCCGCCGCGGGCACCGCCGCCGGCCTAGTCCGCCGCTATCCGGACCGCGAAGCCCGCCAGGGCCGTGCCCATGGCGTAGCGGTGCACCCGCTGCCAGAGCGGGCGGCGGGTGAAGAACTCGGAGACCGAGCCGGCGGTCAGCACGAAGAAGGCGTTGCCCGCCAGGCCGACGACGATCTGGGTCAGGCCCAGCAGCAGGCTCTGGACGGCGACGTGGCCCCGCCGCGGGTCGACGAACTGGGGCAGCAGGGAGACGTACAGGATCGCGATCTTGGGGTTGAGCAGGCAGGTCACCAGGCCCATCAGGAACAGCCTGCGCGGCCGGTCCGGCGCCAGCTCCTTCGCCGCGAAGGCCGAACGCCCCGACGGGCGGACGGCCTTCCAGGCCAGCAGGAGCAGATAGCCGGCGCCCGCGAGCTTGAGGGCCAGGTACAGCTCGGGCACCAGGGCGAAGACCGCGGAGATCCCCGCGGTCGCCGCCAGCAGGTAGGTCAGGAAGCCCAGCGCGACCCCGCCCAGCGAGATCAGCCCGGCCCGGCGGCCCTGGGACACCGAGCGGGACACCAGGTAGATCATGTTCGGCCCGGGGGTGAGGACCATGCCGGTCGCCACCACCGCGATACCGGCCACCGCCGCCGGATCCACCATGCCTGCCACCGCTCCTCGGTCATTCGTCCACGCAACGCCACCGGAGGCTAGCACCCTCCCCGCCACCGGCCCGGGGCGCGGCACCGACCCGCGGCCGAGCGCCGGACGGAGCGGGACAAATCCGGTACCGGCCCCGACGGCCGCGGCGCTAGCATCCGTTCAGCCGTCCGGGAGGAGCGCAGGGGGACACGATCCGGCCCCCGGGCGGCCTTCATGGGCCCGTCGGCCGCCGCCCGCCGGTACGCCGCCCTAACGGGCGGGCGACCGGTCCCGGTGCGGCGCCGCGGCCCGTCCGACGCAAGGAGGGGCAGTGCAGCAGGACACCGCAGTGGACGACGCCGAGTTCGACGCCTACGCGAGGACGGTGGGCCGGCTCGGCCGGCTGCCCGCCGACCACCCGGTGCGGCTGCGCGCGGAACGGATGGCCCGCACCCTGGTCCGGGACGGCCGCCGCAGCCGGCGCCAGGCCGAGCGGGACGTCCGGCGGCTGGCCGACGCGCGGCTGCTCGCGGCCACCGCGACCGGCGCCGCCGACCGCCGGGAGGACGCCCCGCTGGTGCCGCCGGCCCGCCGCGCGCCGGCCGGCGAGCTGACCGCGCCGCGCCGCTGCTACGTCTGCAAGGGGCACTACCGCCAGGTCGACGGCTTCTACCACATGCTCTGCCCCGGCTGCGCGGCCGACAACACCGCCCGCCGCGGCCTCACCACCGACCTGCGGGGCCGCCGGGCGCTGCTCACCGGCGGCCGGGTCAAGATCGGCTTCCAGCTGGCGCTGATGATGCTCCGGGACGGCGCCGAACTGACCGTCACCAGCCGTTTCCCGCACGACACCGTGCGCCGGTTCCGGGCCGCCGAGGGCAGCGAGCAGTGGCTGGAGCGGCTCACCGTGGTCGGCATCGACCTGCGGGACCCGCGCCAGGTGCTCGGCCTGTGCGAGCGGCTGCGCGCCGACGGGCGGCCGCTGGACATCCTGGTCAACAACGCCGCGCAGACCCTGCGCCGCCCGCCCGAGTCGTACGCGCTGCTGGCCGCCGGCGAGCAGGGGGCGCTGCCGCCCGGCGCCGCGGTCGTCCACGCGCCGGGGTTCCGCCCGATGCCCGCGCTGGCGGCCGCCTGGCCGGTGACCGGGCTGGCGCCCGCGCTGCCGTCCGGCGAGGTGCTGGAGCTGGCCGACGAGGCCGGGCTGCTGCCCGACACGGCGGCCGGCAACTCGTGGTCCGCGCGGCTCGGCGGGCTCGACCCGGCCGAGGTGCTGGAGACCCAGCTGGTCAACGCGCTCGCCCCGGCGCTGCTGTGCGACCGGCTGCTGCCGCTGCTGCTCGCCTCGCCGCACACCGCCCGCTACATCGTCAACGTGACGGCGGTGGAGGGCCGGTTCGCGGTGCGCAACAAGACGCCCGGGCATCCGCACACCAACATGGCGAAGGCCGCCCTGAACATGCTCACCCGCACCAGCGCGGCCGAACTCGCCGCGCGGGGTGTGCACATGTGCGCCGTCGACACCGGCTGGATCACCGACGAGAACCCGGCGCCGAAGAAGTCCCGGATCGCCGCCGCGGGGTTCCGCACCCCGCTGGACATCGTCGACGGCGCGGCCCGGGTCTACGACCCCATCGTCCGCGGCGAGGCGGGCGCCCCGGTGTCGGGCGTCTTCCTCAAGGACTACCGGGAAGCGGCCTGGTAACGGCGGTTCACCGGAACGGGGCGGGCGTCGCGGAGACCTTTTCCACCGTCGCCCGGCCACCGGAGGATTACGATCGGTCAATGACGGACACAACCGACAGAGCAGGGGAACTCGCGGACCTCGCGGCCCGGTTCCCGAACCTGCACGCGCCGCAGCGCTGGGCGTGGGGCGGGATCGACGCCCAGTTCTCCGCGGAACTGCCACCCGACCGGCTGATCACCAACATCCATCTGGTGGGCTTCGCCGACGGCGGTGTGGTGCTGTGCCGGGATGTCCGGGGTCACTGGTTCCTGCCGGGCGGCACCCGGGAGGCCGCCGAGACCATCGAGTCGTGCCTGGTCCGCGAGTTGCGCGAGGAGGCCGGGGCCCGGCTGACGGGCCCGCCGGTGTGGATCGGCGCGCACCTGGCGGTGACCGACACCCCGGAGCCGTACCGCCCGTGGCAGCCGCATCCGGAGAAGGCCTGGCTGTGGGGCTGGGCCGAGGTCGAGGTGGACTCCGCGCCGACCAACCCGGACGACGGCGAGCAGGTGGTCGAGGTCCGCGCCGTACCGCCCGCCGAGGCCGCCCGGCTGCTGGTGCGCGGCCGGGAGGCCTGGTGGGGCGAGCTGGTCGACCTCGCGGTCGAGTCCCGCGGCCGCACCCCCTGACCCGTCCCCGGCCCGGGCCGCACGGCGCCGCGCCCGGCCCGGGTACCGGCGACCAGCCGTCCGGGGGTCAGGCCGGGTAGCGGATCAGGTCGGCGGTGGACAGCTCGAAGGCGAAGGGTTCCGGGATCGGCACCGGGTCGCCGAACGCGCCGCTCCACCGCCGGTGGTAGACGCCCGCGGCCGGGTCGGAGAAGAGCGTGACCGCGCCCTCCCTCGGATCGACCGGCAGGTACAGCGGGATGTCCATCAGCGGGTAGTCACGGACCTTGCCGACCAGGTCGTTCTCCGGGTTCGACGGAGAGACGATCTCCACCGCGATCACCGCCAGCTCTGCTGGGACGTCGTTGCCGCCGCGCTCGACCACCGTAACCGGGATGTACGTCAGATCTGGGTTCCGGAGCTTGCCGACGTTCGGGGACGCCAGATCCGTGTTCTCGCTCGGCATCAGGCCGGCCGGCCGGTGGGCGTCGAACTGCTCCCGGACGAGCAGCAGGTTGCGTTGGTGCACGACGGACGGGCCCGCCGTCATGATGATCTCGTCGCCGGAGACCTCGACCTTCCAGCCGGACGGCGGGTTCAGGCTCCGTGCGTACGCCAGCAACTGGGCGTGACGGGCGGGGATCCGGGGCTCGGCCATGGGCCCATCCTTCCACCCGGGAGGCGTCGGCGGTGTCCGGGCCGACATGAACACCGTTCACTACAATGCGGCCATGAGCTCACCGTCCTCCCCTGCCCGGGGCCGGCCCGCCCGGATCGACCAGGCCCGGACCGTCGCGACCGCGCTCGAGCTGCTGGACGAATCCGGTCTCGACGCCCTCACCATGCGGCGGCTGGCCACCGCCCTGGACGTGCAGGCCGGCGCGCTGTACCGGTACTTCGCCACCAAGCAGGACCTGCTGACCGCGATGGCCGAACGGATGCTGGCCGGGGTCGCCGCCGTGCCGGCGTCCGCGCCGGGCGGCGACTGGGGTGAGCAGCTGACCGGGCTGGCCGGTGCGCTGCGGGGTGCGCTGCTCTCGTACCGCGACGGCGCCCGGGTGTTCGCCGGTACCTACGCGACCGGTGCGAGCGTCCTCGGCTTCGCCGACACGGTGGTGGGGGTGCTGCGCGGGGCGGGGTTCGGCGACGAGGAGGCGGCGCGGGCGCTGCTGGCAGTGGCCAACTTCACGGTCGGCCACACGCTGGAGGAGCAGGCCGCCCGGCAGCCCGCGGACGGGCCCGGCGCGCCCGAGCGGTCCGCGGATCCGGAGCGGCTGCGCCGGGCCGTGGCCGAGGGGGAGTTCGAGCAGTTGGCCGCCGTCCTGCCGACCCTCACCGAATCCGACTTCACCACGCACTTCGCGTTCGGCCTGCACCTGCTGGTGGAGGGCCTGCGCGCGGTGCGCGCCGCCGGCGGCCCGTCCGGAGGCTGAACCGCGGCGGGGCGACCTCGTCCAGGACGGGGTACGGCTGGGCGCCGATCACGTCGACGTGGTGGCCGAGGCGGGCGAGCTCGCGGGAGAGGTGGCGGACGTAGACG
>NZ_JBEZIR010000190.1:0-12000 GCF_040651175.1 Kitasatospora sp. NPDC048540 | reverse complement strand
CCGTGCCGCGGGGCATCGGCCAGCGCGGTGAGTACGAGCCGGGTCGGCTCCTGCACTTGACGGTCTGTCATGGGAGCGAGCATAGGCCCGCCATCGCCATATGTCGATGATCTACCTATGAAGCCTCGAGGGTGAGCTGCGTCTCAACCCGGGCAGGCCCGGCACCGTGATCCATCCCCCACGGCCGGACCCACCAGGTCCTCCTCGTCGACGACCCGGCACTCGCACCTGGACGGCATCCGACAGGCCGGTCGTATCGCGTGCATGGCCCTGGTGCCCTCATGGGCCGCCGGGGCCATGCCAATGCCCGGGCCGTGCCATCGGGCCGTCACCGCGATGGCGGACGCGCAAGCCTCGCCAGGAGACCGCGGGCGAGGGGGCCCGGTCCGGGTGGCCGTGGAGGTCTCGTTGTGGCCGGAGGACTGGCGGTGGGTTCCGGCTGCGTCGGGTGGGCCCGGAACGGGCGAGATGCCGGGGTCCGGCATGCACGCGGGGGCGGCGTCACCGGGCACGGGCCGGACCATCCACCAGGACCCGTTGCCGGACGAGAGGAAGGTCAGCGTCAGATCTGCGGGGATCCTGTCGGGCCTGATGTGGACGACCTGCTTGCCCTTCCCGGTGGCGATTGCCGACCTGGTCGGACGGCTCAGGTATGACGGTGCGGATGCCCGTCCGTACTCGAACGGCTCCTCGGCCTCAGCCCCTCCGCTGCCGACCGATGGGGAGCCGGAGCCGTCAGAACCGCCTACGCAGCCGAGGTGGCCCGCCTATCAGACGGCTGAGACCAATTCCACCCGGGCGAGGTCCGTGCCCACGATCGCATGGGACGTCCCCCTGACAAGACGTCGGATGGCAGGCCCCGTGCTCACTGTCCGCATGCGAACAGCGGCCCGGAACAGCCCTCGGCGGTCGGGGCCGAGCGGTTACGGAACGACGTAGCTCTCGATGTGGTCGATCACCGCCGATACTGCCTGCCGGTACGCGGTGCTTGACCGGCGGACCTGCGACAGCAGCATGCCACCCTGGATGGCGGCCAGCAGGGCGGTGGCCAGTGCGGCGACATCGGCGCGCTCGCTCAGCTCGCCGCGGGTCTGCATGCGGACGAGCCCCGACCTGATGGGGAGTTCCCACCGGTCGAAGGAGGCGGAGAGGTCGGTGCGGGCCGAGGGGTCGCTCTCGGCGAGTTCGCTGGCGAGCGAGCCGATCTCGCAGCCACCCACGCACCCCATGGCGTCCTGCCGGTCAGCCGCCGTGTCGCACCAGGCCCGCAGCGCGTCGATGCTGTCCAGGTGGTCCAGCAGGGGGCGCTGCTGGTCGAGCTTGGTGTCGGTCTGGAAGTTGACCACGGCCAGGACCAGGCCCCGCTTGTCGCCGAAGTAGTGGTAGATCTGCGAAGCGCTGACTCCGGCGGCCGCCTGGATGTCCGGGATGCTCGTGCCCCCGACGCCGTGGTGGAACATCAGCTCGGCGGCGGCCTCGATGATGCGGTCACGGGTCTTCCGGCCGGGCTTGGTGAGTCGGCGCCGCTCCGGCCCTTCGACGTCCACGGGTGGGTTCATGCGTCCACCGTACCAAGAGTTGGAATTGTCATTCCAACTCTGGAGGGCATAGGAATTGGAGCGATGATTCCAACTCTGCCGTGTTCCGGCAGCCTCCAGGACGGTGACCACCATGTCCCTTGACCCCCAGATCGACGCCTTGCTCAAGCAGTTGGCCGAAGGAGGCGGCCCCGCTCCGGAGAGCCAGACGGTCGGGAGGAACCGCGCCCTCGCGAGCAGCCTCGCCACCCTCGCGGGTGACCCTGAGCCGGTCGGCAGCGTCCACGACACCGTGGCCGCCGCCGAAGGCGTCGAGGTCCCCGTCCGCGTCTACACCCCTGCCGGCGTGTCGCGCTCCGGGCGGTTGCCCGTGACGGTCTTCTTCCACGGCGGCGGGTGGGTCCTCGGGGACCTGGACAGCCAGGACCACATCGCCCGCATCATGGCCAACCGCTCCGGCACGATCGTGGTCTCCGTCGACTACCGGCTCGCCCCGGAGCACCGCTTCCCGGCAGCGTCGGAAGACGCCTGGGCCGCCCTCACCTGGGTCGCGGCCAACGCCGACAGCTTCGGCGGCGACGGGCAGAACATCGCCGTGTTCGGCGAGAGCGCCGGCGGCAACCTCGCCGCCGCCCTCGTACAGGAAGCCCGGCTACGTGGGGGACCTCGGATCGCCCTGCAGGTCCTGGCGTATCCGGCGGTCGACCGGTTCGACGACAGCCCCTCGATGTACGAGAACATGGCCGGACCGCTGCTCACCCGCTCCTGGCTCGAATGGTTCTGGGGCCTGTACCTCACCACACCCGACGAAGGCGGTGACCCGCGTGTCTCGCCGGCGCGCGCCGACGACCTGGCCGGTCTGCCTCCCGCCGTCATCGTCACCGCCGAACACGATCCGCTGCGGGACCAGGGTGATCGGTACGCGCAAAGGCTTGCCGACGCCGGAGTGCCGGTCGAACACCTCCCGGTGATGGGCGCCATCCACGCCTTCTTCTCGTTCACCGGGTCGGTGCAGCTCTCACGGGATGTCCTGAACCAGCTCGGAGATTCCGTGGCTGCGGCATTCAACGACTGACCCCGCCCAGCCGTTGTCAGGCCCCGTGCATCTGCGCGGGGCCTGCGTCCTGATTCGGTCCGCAAGGCGATCAAGAGCAGCCCAGGCGTGAATCGAGCATGACGATGGCCGTGGAGGTACCTGGCTGTGGTGGTCCGGCACCGGTGCCACTGCCGCCGACGTCGGCCGCCTCTGGCAGGCGTTCCTCCGCCGCTTCGACATCGAGCACACGTTCGAAGGGGCGCGCTCTAGGTCGTTCGGGAGTAGGCCCAGCAAGTGGACCCCCCCAGGGGGAGACGGGGCCCGGTCCGCTGCAGCACGGGCTCGGCCGGTCCTGCCGACCCGACGATCCGTAAGAAGTCGATGCAGCTCTGTGACGGATCTGCGGCATACGGTCGGGCCAGCGCGGCGCCTCCGCGCGCGTCCTGAAGGAGCGACCTCCTGAACGCCCATGACCGTGACGCGGACGATTCCCGCAGTCCCGGGACCGGCTCCCACCAGCCGCCCGGGCCGAGCGAGGAGCCAGCCCTCGGACCGCCGCAGCCGACGGGCCCACGTCAGCAACGACCTGACCGTGAACCCGCACCCCCCACCCGTCCGCGACCGAAATCCACAGCCGCCCGGCCCAGCGGCCGTGGACCCCGGCCACGTTCCGCGATCGCCGCCGGGCCACCGCCCGGACCTGCGCGGCCCGAGTTCTGGCGCAGTCCGCTGCGCGGCCCGTGGCTCACCTCGGTCCTGGGTCTGGTCCTGCTGGCCGGGATCACGGTGATGTTCGTGACCGGCCTGCTCTCCTACGCCGCCTACAACCCGGACCTGGCCGCGGTCAACGACCAGACGCCGGACAAAGGCTGGCTCGGCTTCTACCTCTTCTCGTGGCCGACCAGCCCCAGCTGGCTCTACCGCCTGACCCAGGGGATCCACGTCACCCTCGGCATCGTGCTGATCCCGGTCCTGCTCGCCAAGCTCTGGTCGGTCATCCCCAAGCTGTTCTCATGGCCGCCGGTCCGCTCGCCCGCCCACGCGCTCGAACGGCTCTCCCTGCTGCTCCTCGTCGGTGGCGCGCTGTTCGAGGTCGTCACCGGGGTCCTCAACATCCAGCTGCACTACATCTTTCCCGGCTCCTTCTACACCCTGCACTACTACGGCGCGTGGGTCTTCATCGGCGCCTTCGCCGTCCACGTGGTCCTGCGCATCCCCCGGGTGGCCAGGGCGCTGCGCAGCCGGCGCCTGCGCACGGTGCTGTGCACCGACACGGCCGGCACCGTTCCCGAGCCGCTCGACGACACCGGCCTGGTCTCCCCGCGACCCGCCCCCGCGACCGTCTCCCGCCGCGGCGCCCTCGCCATGGTCGGCGCGGGCTGCCTGGCCCTGTTCGCGGTGACGGCCGGTCAGAGTATCGGCGGGTGGTGGCGCAGGACCGCACTGCTCGCCCCGCACGGCCAGGAACCCGGCACCGGCCCGAACGGCTTCCAGATCAACAAGACCGCCGCCGATGTCGGAATCCGCCCCGCCGACATCGGCCCCGACTGGCGGCTGACCGTCCGCGGCCCCGGCCGCGAGACGGTCCTCACGCTGGATCAGCTGAGGCGGCTCCCGCAGACCACCGCGGCCCTGCCCATCGCCTGCGTCGAGGGCTGGTCCACCACGGACCAGGACTGGACCGGCGTCCGGCTGACCGACCTGGCCGCGCTCGTCGGGATCGACGGCAGCCCGCCGGACGTCTTCGTCGAATCCGTCCAGCGCGGCGGGTCGTTCGGCTCCACCGTCCTGCGCGACAACCAGGTCCGCGACGCCCGCTCCCTGTTGGCCCTGCGCGTCAACGGCGCCGACCTCTCACCGGACCACGGCCACCCCGCGCGGATCATCGTCCCGGCCAACCCCGGTGTCCACAACACCAAGTGGGTCACCCGCCTCACCTTCGGAGCCACCGGATGAAGCACCCCGCCGGCTTCCGGGCGCGCTACGGCGCATCCCCGCTGCACCTGCTCCTGGTCCTGTGCTCCTTCGCCCTGGCCCTGTACGCCGGGATCCGTCTCCTCAAGGGCGACCTGCTCGGCGTGGCGATCTGGTTCGTCGGCGCCGCACTGCTCCACGACCTGGTCCTGCTCCCGCTCTACACCCTCACGGACCGGGCCGCCCAGGCCCTGACGGGTGGCCGCCCGGGCGGGGCCGACGACAACAGGGCGCACCGGGTACCGCCGGTCAACTACCTTCGCGTACCCGCCTTCCTCTCCCTGCTCCTGCTGGCCGTCTGGTACCCGCTGATCCTGCGCCGCGTCCCCGGCTACCGGCCCGCCACCGCCCTGGACCCCGACCGCTTCCTCGGGCACTGGCTGCTGCTGACCGCCGGGTTCTTCGCCCTCTCCGCGGCCTGTCTGCTGGCCGCAACGGCCCGCGGACGGCGGAAGGCGGAACGCGGGCGACATGCGGCGAAGCCGTGATGACACGTCCTGAGCGGGGACACCGTGGCCGGCTGCGAGACGGGGTGGCCGCGGATGGCCCGGACGCGCGCCCGGCGGAACGGTGGTCCGGGGCAATGAGCCGCGGAGCGGAGCAGGAGGCCGTGGTCCGCCCCGGTTGCTCGCACGCATCAGCGGACCACGTCCGGTGCGGACGGCCTCGGCGAACGGGTGAGGGTCAGCCGGTTACGCCGGGGGTGAGGCCGGTGGAGCGCAGGCACGCGGCGAAGCGGCTGTGCGGTGCGGCCTCGGCGACCTGGTGGGCATCGTGGGAGGTGTCGACGTCGGTGAGCGGGGGGAAATGTCCGACCGTCAGCCCGAGGCCGGTCAGCCGATCGAGCAGGGTGTCGCCGGTTGCGGGAGTCGACATCGGCAGGCCCAGCAGGAGGCGTCCGGCCAGGTGTTCGGTGGGCCGGGCCAGGCCGAGGGCCCAGAAACCGCCGTCGGTCGCCGGGCCGTACCACGCGTCGATCCCGGCACGGCAGATCGCGGAGAGCGGCTCGGCCAGTGTCCGTGCGGCCAGTTGGGGAGTGTCCATGCCGATCAGCACAGCAGGCGCCTGCGGCGCGAGCCGTGCGGCGTGCGCGAAGGCGGCGGTGAGCCGCTCGTCCAGGCCGCCTGCGGACTGCGGCACCACCTGCCAGCCGGCGGGGAGCCACGGGCCGGGCTCGCCGTCCAGCACCAGCAGCCGTCGTCCGGCCGGGACCGCCGACAGTGTGTGGAGCGTGTCGGTGAGCGCGGCCTCCGCCAGGGCGGCGGCCTGCTCGGGCGTCCACGGCGGCGTGAGCCGGGTCTTCACCTGGCCGGGCACCGGCGCCTTGGCGATCACCAGCAGAGTCGGTGCGGGAGCCCGCAGCACCGCACGCATGTCGCGAACGGCCTGATGGGTCCCGCGCAGCGTACCGGTGACCTTGGAACGGCCCGCGCGCGGCAGATAGTCGACGGGCGCCTCGGCGATCCGCATGCCGGCCGCCGAAGCCGCGAGGACCATCTCCAGCGGGTACCCCGAGCGGCGGTCACCCACCCCCAGTGCGAGCAGGCGCTCGCGCCGAGCGGCCCGCATCGGGCCGAGGTCGTGGAGCGGCGCGCCGGTGCGAGCGCGCAGCCGGTGTGCCAGGAAGGCGTTGGCCATCCGGGCGTGCAGCGGCCAGGCACCGGCGGTGACGGGCCGCCGGCGGCCGAGCACGAGGTCCGCCGTCCCGGCCCAGACAGGGCCGGTGACCCGGTGGAGCTGGGCCGGGTCCAGTGAGCCGTCACAGTCGAGGAAGCACACCAGCTCGGCCGTGGCGGCGACCAGCCCCGCGTGGCAGGCTGCGCCGAAGCCCCGCCGGGGTTCCTCGACGACCGTTGCGCCCAGGGAGCGCGCCAGGCCGGCGGAGCCGTCCCGGGAGCCGTTGTCCACGACGATCGCCCGCCAGCCGGACGGAATCCGGCTGAGGACCCACGGCAGTGCCGCGGCCTCGTCGAGGCAGGGCAGCACCACGTCGACGGAACGTGGGTGGGAGGCGCTCACCCCGGCCACGCTAGCCGCGGCGGGCTGCCGGAGGCAGCCGCAACGCCAGCGGCGCTCCTACTTGGCTCCGGCCGCCCGAATGGACCGGACCACCGTTGGTGCGGGAGCACGGCCCGGGCCCGATCCTGTGGGCTGCCGTGCCCTGATGTCGGCCGGCCCGGGACCGGGTGTGCAGTTCGTGGTCGAATGGTGCCGCTGCGCGGCCGGTCAGCCGAGGGGGAGGAGCAGCAGCGGCAGGCTGGTGGGCTGCAGTGAGCCGCCTGTGGGTTCGACGGTGACGCCGACGCCGGTGGCGCCGTCGACGGGGCCCTGGAGCAGAACCGAGCCGGTGGAGGAGGCCAGCAGACCGGCGGGGCGGGCCGCGCCCGCGTCGTCGAACCAGAGTTCGTAGACCTTGCCCTCGGTCAGGGAGGGCAGCGCGGCGGCGAGGAAACCGGCCTGGCCGCGGCTGTGGGACCAGACCACGGTGCCGGCGCCCGAACCGGCGGTCGCCGTGCTGGTCCTGACGTCCGGCGCGGTGAGCAGGTGACTGAAAGCCGCGGTCTGCTCCTGCAACTGGACGCTGTACTGCTGCGCCCGCTGCGTGTCGTGGTGCTGGTCGACCGCGACACCACCCAGACCGATGGCGGCCGCCACGGAGGCGGCGAGCGCGAACCTGGGCCAGGACCGTGCGAGGCGTCGGCGGCGGTTCTGGTGCACGCCGCCCTCGTCCGTCGGGTCGGGACCACGGGGTCTTAGCTGACGTACGGAGCCGATGCCGGCCATGACCCGAGCCTCGATCCCGGGTGGCGCAGTCGTCGTCTGAGCTGCGCCGAGGCGGGCGAGCGCGGCCCGAAGCTCCCGTACCTCCTGGGTGCAGGCCGGGCAGCGTGTCAGGTGCCGGCGGAACTCCGTGCGTTCCGGGTCCGGGAGTGCGTGGGCGGCGTAGGCGCCGGTCAGGGTGTGGAGGTCGGCGGTGGTGGTCACGATCCCACCCCCAGGCAGTCGCGGAGCCGGATCAGGCCGTCGCGCAGCCGTGTCTTGATCGTGCCCAGGGGCGCGCCGAGCATCTCGGCCGCTTCCCGGTAGGTGTGGCCCCGGTAGTAGGCGAGCGTGACCGACTCCCGCTGGAGCTCGGTCAGTGATGCCAGGCAGCGGCGTACCTGTTCCTGTTCGAGGCGGTGCTCGACCTGCTCGGCGACGTCGTCGTAGGCGGTCGCTTGTGCCTGGGCGGCGGCCCGGCGGTCACGGTCGGTGGCGGCTTGGGCGCTGCGGACCCGGTCCACCGCGCGGCGGTGGGCGAGTGTCAGGATCCACGTCATCACCTCGCCGCGTTCCGGCCGGTAGCGGGCGGCGGTCCGCCAGACCTCCAGCATCACCTCCTGGGTCACCTCCTCCGACTGCGCGTGGTCGCGCAACACCCTGCGCACGAGGCCGAACACCGGCCCCGCCACGGTCAGGTACAGCCGGCGGAAGGCATCGTGGTCACCGAAGGCGCTGAGGGCGAGCAGCTCCACGAGGTCCGGCCCGCGGTGCTGCTCGCCCGCGAAGCGGGCGGTGCCGTTCACGGCTTCGCTCCGGTGGGGCAGGGCGGTTCCGCCACGGGCGGGCGGTGGACGGAGAGACGGTTACGCACGGCGGGCCTCCCAAAGGGGATGCCGAAGCGGAAGAGGGCTGGTTCCGGGTTGATGGGCCTACCAGGCGCGGGCACGGGGGTCGAAGGCGGCCGGCTCCGGCGCCGGCCGATGGCCGGTGGCGTTGATGTGGCGTCGTCGGCACGGAAGGTGGGCGTGGACGGTCTTCCCGGAGCCGGGGTCGAGGGTGACCTGGAGGATGCCGCAGAGTGCGGCGACGAGGTGCAGGCCCAGGCCGCCGGTCCCGGCCTGGGGATCGGGCAGCCGGGGCAGCGGCGGGGTGCGGCTGGTGTCGGAGACGGCGATGTCGAGTTCCTCGTCGAGGGCGGTGACGGTGATGGTGCCGGGCCCGTGGGTGTGGCGCACCGCGTTGGTGACGAGTTCGCTGACGACCAGCAGCAGGTCCTCCTCCTCGCGGGGGTGACCGGGCCGGACCTGTTCGAAGAAGGCACGGGCGGCGCCGCGGATGTCGGCGACACTCTCGGGGGAGGCGCTGAATGCGGCCTCCCAGTACTGCCCGCAAGCCTTCCGGGCGCTGCGCGAACTCGGCGGTGTGCGCTGCTGGACGGGGGCGCGTGCGGTGACTGGGGTGGTGGTGGACGCGGTGGTGGTCATGATGCTCGCTGCTTTCCGTGCTGGTGCTCACGGGGCAGGGCGAGGGTGTCCCGGAAACCGTTTCAGGGCTGTCGGTGTGGTTCGGGGCTCCCGCTCCCCGGTGGTTACGGGAGCCCCGGGTCGTGCGTGGCCACGCGGGTCATCGGGAGGTTCAGCGGACTTCCCAGTAGCCCTTGTGCCAGGTCTTCATCCAGTGGCCGGCCACCCAGCGGTGGCTGTCGTACGCCTTGTGCCAGGTCTTGTGCCAGTAGCCGGGGTGGTGGTGGCCCTTGCTGTCGGTCCAGCCCGCGTGCCACTGGTTCTCCCAGTAGCCGGCGTGGTGGCTGTTCTCCCAGTGGCCCGGTACCCACTTGTTCTCCCAGTACCCGGTGTGCCAGGTGTAGTGGCCGTTGTGCTGGTGGGTCTCGTACTGGCTGTTGTACGAGGACACGGACCTGCTGTCCTGCGGGGTGGTCGCCGAGGCCGCGCCGGCCGTGGTGATCGCCGCGCCGCCGGCCAGCAGCGCTGCGGCTGCGGCCAGGGAGAGCGAACGCTTCGCGTTCATGGAAGTCATCGCCTTTCGCAAGGGTGCGGCACACGCGGCTGCGTCCCTTTCCCCGCCGGGAGGCGGGAGCCGGGGCACAGCGGGTGGGAGGCGGCGGTGACCGTGGCGGGCGGCCCGGTGGGCCGTGCCGGCGGAGCGGACCGTGCTCCCTGCGTACCGCGTTGGATGGTCATGCCCTTGGTTCGAAGGCAATGGGGCCGACGGATGGGTGACTTGACGCTTTTATTAATAGTGATGTTATTTGCACTGCTATGTCCGGGTGGGTGCCGCCGACATGCACGTGCCCGGCCCGGGTGTGCGACTGCAGTGGTGACCGGTTGTGCTGCGGGAGGCGCGGGTTCACCTGCGCAGCCCTGCCGTCACCCATGGAATGCTGCGGCCCGTACTCGCCGCCAGCTCCGCCAGTGTGGCTCCGTCGGCCTGACGCTCCTTCAACCAGGCCGTGATGTCGCGGGCGCCGACGCGCTCCGCAGCGGCCAGGTCGTTGAGTGCCACCCTGGCCCTGCGGCCGGTGGCCGAGTTCTCGCCCGTCGCGCGAGCCCGGATGCCGACCGTGCCCAGCAACCGCCGCATCTGCTCGCTCCCGATGCCGAGCCGGCGGGCCGTGGCCTCCAGGCTCTGTTCGCCGTCCAGGTACAGCGCCCGCACCGCCGTTCCGACGTCGCCGTACCCCAGCGTGGCGACCCGCGCCTGTAGCCGTGCGGCCGCGGCCGCCGCCTGGGTGCGGCGTCCGTCGTCGAGGCGCGCGCGCCGCTCGTGCACCAGCTCGTCCGATGCGCCGTGCCGGGCCAGGGACTGCCTTGCTTCCGCGGCCAGCCGGCCCTGCCGGGCCATGGTCTGGCCGGTACTGAAGTCCGCCCTCATGCGCGGCGACGACGCGTACGCGGTGCGCTGTGCGGCCGACCGGGCCTGGCTCAGCGCGCGGGCGCTGAGTGCGCGGGTGCGCAGCAGGCCGAACTCCTCACGGTACTGGGCCGCCGTCAGGCCGTGCGCCCTGACGTGGGAACCCAGTGAGCGGAACGCCCGCCCGCAGACGTGACACAGCACCAGATCGGCCTCCTCGTCGCGGAGGAGACGCCCGCGCTCCGGCTCCACGGGGTGTTGGACGGAACCGATGGCAGGCCTCAACCCGCTCTCCATGGGACTCCTCCCTCGCAGGTGGGCGGTGTGACGACAGTGCTCACCAGAATCTATTGCTCATAGTATGCAACTGATTACAATGAGCAATAGCGTCGCCGAGGTGGGTCGCTCTGCCGGACCGCACGCCGCACCGGGATCAGCCTGAGGAGCGGCCCGGGCTCGGTCGCCGACGGGGCCAAAGGCAGAGGCATCTCGGCGGCGCCGGGGGACCCCGCGCACCGCCACCACCCACGCAGGAAGCGGCACCGGAACCGCCGTCCGGGTGGGGGCAGTGAGGAAAAGTGCGGTCGGTCCTGCACGTGCCTGCGGGCTGGGAGGCGCTGCCGAGCGCGAGGTGTCCCGCTACCGCACCTGGCACATCGACCGGGCGGACCTACGCCAGGCCGGCATCCTCGGGCTGCTGATCGCCGCCAGCCGCTTCGAACCCCAGCGCGCTGTGCCCTTCGGCGCATACGCGCACACCTGGGTGCGCAAGGAGATCCAGCGCGCCATCTCCCAACAGGAGTTCCCCGCCGTCGTGCCCGCCGACCTCGTCGGACGCACCGTCGCCCTGCGCCGCGCCCTGGACGAGAACGCCGACAGCCTGAACCTGGCGGCGGCCGCGCTGGGCATCTCACCGACGACCGTCGCCGCGCTCCACCGGCAACTTGGTGTCACCGGCCCCGAGGAGTACGAAGAACTACCAGCGCCCGGCTATGTTCTGACCGATCCCGAACATGCCGCTGTCGCGCAGGACTTCACCGGAGCAGTCCGTACCGGCCTGGCCCGCATCGAACCGCGCGAGGCCGAGGCGCTGATCCTGCGCCACGGCCTGGACGACCGACCGGAACGGTCATTGCGCCAGATCGGCCGCCACCTCGGGGTCTCCGACCACACCGCCAGGAAGCTCGTCGAACGCGCCCAGGCCCACCTGCGCCGCCTCATCACCTGACGCATCCACCCGGACCGACCACGACGGCCCTCGAACGCGGACCCGCCGCTGACCGATCCTGCCATCGAGCGCGGGCCGGCGTTCTCGTGGTGCGGCGACAGATCAGTGCGGCTCACCGGAGACGGTGAGGCGCCGACCGGCCGTCCGGGCCGCTCTCGGGGGATGGTCGCCGCGGGGCCAGGCCTGGTTGTCGTGGTGACCCGGCTGCCGCGCGGGGGCGGGGCTGTTACTGGGGCCGGGCGCTCGTCTCGGGTGCCTCGGCCTCCTTCTGGTCCTCAGCCTTGGCGCGGACGTCTGCGGGAGTGGGGGCCACGACGTTGCGTTCCTCGGCGGACCGGTCGTGTGTCTCCTGGTCGGGCTGTGCGGTGTCTTCGTGGGTGGTCATGTCAGGTCCTTCTCTCCGGGGTGGTTGGTGGGCGGATGGGCCGGGCCCTGGGGCCCGGCCCGCGGTGTCCGGTTGGGGGGTGGTGGTGCGGGGCGGTGGGGGCCGGGTTTAGAAGCCATCTCATTTGGGCTTGTAGGCTGCTCTCGTGACGATCGTGGAGCGGCTGGTACCGGACGAGTTGTGGGAGCTGTTCCAGCGGGTGGTG
>NZ_JBEZIR010000189.1:0-12051 GCF_040651175.1 Kitasatospora sp. NPDC048540 | reverse complement strand
GCCGGCTCCTGATCGGCCTCTACCCGGCCCGCTACCGCGAACTGCACGGCGAGGACATCGCCGCCACCTTCGCCGAGGCCACCGAAGGCCTGAGCCCTCGCGCGGTCCTGCGCGAACGCCTCGACCTCGCCTCCCACGCCCTGCGCCTACGGCTGCGGATAGCCTCCACCGACCCGGCCGGCCGGATGCTGGCCGCCGCCGCCCCGGTCGCACTCGCCCTCGCGGCGGGAGAGTGCCTCTCGGGGCTGCTCCCGTCCCTGACCGCGCTCGCCACCACCTCCCCGCAAACCCGTCCTCGCCTGTTCGCCGTCGAGGTCGTCCTGGTCGCGCTGGTCTTCATCCCCTGGATCGTGGCGCTACTCCTCACGACCACGGGTCGCTGGCGCCGGGCCCGCCCGGTGGCCGTGCTCGCGGCCCTGATCGACCTCGGCGTGGCACTGGTGGTCCTCGGCGCGTACGACCGCGCCCCGGGCGCACTGCTCCGGGCCTGCGCGCTGGCCGCCCTGGTGCTGCTCGCCCCACCCGACCTGGTCGACACCGGTCGGCGGGGGCGCTGGGAGGCGGGCGCGGTCGCCCTCGCCACCGGGGTGCCGCTCGCGGTGCTGATGGATTCCCGGGTGACCCTGCTCGGATGGAGCTGGTACGAGGTGCCCGCGATGGTCGGCTTCTGGGCGCTGCTGGTGGTCTCGTTGCTGCTGCTGGTGCACCTCTCGGCCCGGCGGCCCGACCGGCTCCGCGGTGCCGGCATCGCGCTCGGGCCGGCGCCCTGGCTGCTGGAGTACATGGGAATTGGCGCGACACACTGGGTGGTGGCGTACTTCGTGGTCCTGATCGGCGGCGCGGTCGCCGTCGGCGGGGTGGTGCACCTGGTCCGCCGGATGCTGGGCACCGAACCGGCCGAACCGGCCTGAGCCCTGCGGTTCCCGCCGAGCCCGAGCCCCGGCGGCCGCCCGCCGGCGACCGGGGTCCCGCCACCGCCACCCCGAGACGGCAGCGCCGTGGTTCACCGCGCCGGTCCACCCGAATCCGAACGCCCGGTGGTGCGCGATGGGGCGCGCCACCGGCGTTGTCCGCCGAGCACCGCTGCGGCGAATCAGGCAGGTCCGACTGTCAGGGCCGCCAGGCAGTGCGGCAGCCAGCCCTGCGCCCGGGCCTCATCCAGTACGTCGCGGAACACCACCTTCCGGCGTTCCGCGCTCTCGCCCGGATCGCCGGCCTGCAGTGTCGCCGGGGCGACGCTCCAGCATCTGCGCGACCGGCTCCGGCGGGATGCGGCCGGACCGTGTCCGGGCTCAGGCGCAGCCCGCGGTCGGGGAGCAGTGGCGCGAGTTCCGGGCGTGGTCGGGGTCGAGAGCGTGCGCTCGAGGAGGAGGGATCGCGCGGTCCCCGTTCCGCGTAGCGGCGCGCGGTGACGTCCCTCCACGGCAGCGACCGCAGTCGGCGGTGCAGTCCGGGCCGGTTGCCCTTGACCACGAGCAGGTAGTGGGCCTTCTTCTCCTCGACCAGGAACGGCACATGGCCGCGCTGGGTGTGCAGGGCGTCGGCCGTGACCGTGACCTCGGTCAGGTCGATGGGCGCCGGCAGCGCCGTGAAACAGGTGATCTCATTGGTCTTGTCGGGGACCCGCAGCTGGGTGGCGGTTCGGCCGTCGCCGGTCATCATGGCCAGCAGGTGCGCGGCCGGCGTGTCACCATGCCGGGAGCCGCGGGCGGCCTTGCCGTCCACAGCCACCGAATCCGAACCTGCCGGGTCGGCGCCGGTCGGATCTGCCGGAGCGCCTGGGCGGACCAGGCCGATGACCCGCCAGATCGTGGCGGCGCTGGGGGCGACGCACGCTCATCGCCCCCATGACCCGGGCACCCAGGCGGGCAAGGGTGTGCTGCGGCGCGCTCGCGGACACTGGCCGATCGCTGCGTACGAGCGTGCGCCGGCGACCACTGCCGAGGCCGCGACCAGCAGCACCGCCCACGAACGGGTGGCGCACCCCTAGGCCGTGTTTCAGAAGGTGATCCGGCTTGATACCAGGCTCCTCGATGCCGGTTGCTTGCGGGTGACGTCCCGCGAGGTCGCGCCGGAGGCCGGTCGACGGAATCCGGTGGCGGGTGCGGACAGGAGCTCCGTGGCGGGACGTTCCACCGGAATACGGACCCTGGCAGACGATCTACGGCCTGTTCCGCCACTGGCAGCGTCAGGGCGCCCGGCAGCAGATCCTGGCCGGCCTGCAGGCGCGGGCCGACGCGTCAGGGATGATCGTCTGGGAGGTGAACGTCGACTCCACGATCTGCCGGGCCCACCAGCACGCGGCAGGGGCCCGACGGGACGGCGCCGGTCAGAAGGAGCCGCCAGGCGGCGTGGGCAAGGAGCCTGCGGACCACGGGCTGGGCCGGTGACGGGGCGGTTTCCCAACTCGCCGAGCTCACCGGTAGGAGCCCGGGAGCCTGCGCCACGTCGTCAGACAAGCGAAGTCCGGCCATCCGGTAATGCGTTCAAGCCGTGTGCGGTGCGAGTAGTTCCGGAACCGACTCTTCGCTGCGAGCGCACATGTCAGACTCGCTGACGCCCTGTCAGGAGAGACTCGCACACTCGTCGCCGACCCCGGACCGCACGGACCGGGGTCGGTGTTCCACGCGCCCGGAAGGGGAACGGTGGCAGCTCAGGACTCCCTGCTCAAGAAGTACGGGGACCGGTCGTACCGGCACGTGACGATGGCCCGGCACCAGGGCACGACGATCGCGTTCGCGATGGACGCCGCGCGCCGGATCGTCTACACGGTGCTGGACCTGTCCGGCCCGGCGACAAAGGGGGAGGTGGACTCGGCGTACTGGAGCGACAACCCGGCCGAGGTGGCCTTCCCCCGGGAGATCGCCGAGGTGGGGTACGCGGTGGTCGGTGCGACGGCGATGCCGACGGTGAAGCGGGGCGGGGCGGAGGCCGGTGCCGACGAGCGGCCGGCCGCCGCGGAGATCGACTCGTTCCTGTCCAGCACGGCGCGGCTGACGGCGGACGCCCCGTTCCACGTAATATCCGACGGCACGTACGTGGTGATCCTGCGGCAGTCGGTCGGCGAGACGCACCCGGACGCGGTGTTCAAGCTGTCCGGCGGCGGCAGTTCGGGGGATTCGTCCCGCGCCGACTACGTGCTCAGCGGTACGAAGAAGGTGCCGCTGGTGCGCGACACCCTGCTCGTCGACCGGTTCGTGCTGGTGGACGGGAAGTTGAAGCCGGTGCTGGAGGTGCGCTTCAAGCGCTCCCGGCACGCGACCCGCCCGGAGTCGGCCAAGGACAGCCTGGGCACCGAGGACATGGAGGGCCGCCCGTTCCACGAGCCGACCCAGGAGCTGTCCTTCGTCCGGAACCTGACCCAGGGCCGGTTCGCCGCCGTGCTGGTGCCGACCGCGGTGGCCAACGTGCAGCGCTGGCAGCTGTTCGCGCACAACGACGCCACCGGGCGGGTCGACAGCTTCAGCGTCGAGCAGGGCGCCCAGGGGCTGTTCAACACCCAGGGCACCCGCTTCTGGACCAGCCCGGATGCGGCCTACCGGGACTCGGTGTTCGAGCGCAGCCCCGGCACCTGCCCCTTCACCGGCCGCGAGCTGGTGCCGGTGACCGGCAGCGAGGGGCACGCGGAGACCGCGCTGCGCCTGGACGGCGTCGACGCCCACCTCGACCTGGGCAACCGGGCGCCGCTGCACTTCGGCGGGAAGCCCTACTCGGTCGAGGCGTGGGTCAAGCCCGCCGCGCTGGAGGGCCCGGTGCTGGGCCGCGGCGGGGAGTACCTGCTCGGGGTGGACGCCAACGGCGCGGTGTTCCTCACCCACGACGGCGCTCCGGCGACGCTCACCTCCACCGAGACGCTCACGGCGGACAGCTGGGCCCACATCGCCGCCACCTTCGACGGCACCACGGCGAAGCTGTACGTCAACGGCAGACCGGCCGGCAGCGCGGCGCTGCCGTTCACCCCCGCCGCCGGCGCGACCACCCTGGTCGGCAGGCGGAGTTCCGGCGGCACCGACAGCTTCTTCAACGGCGACGTGGACGAGCTGCGGATCTGGAACCGGGTGCGCTCGGCGGCCGAACTCACCACCGACCTGAACAACCGGCTGATCGGCAACGAGCCGGGCCTGATGGCCTACTACCGCTTCGACGAGGGCACCGGCACCACCGCCCACGACCAGACCGACCACGCCGGGCACGGCACGCTCGTGGGCAACGCGCGGTGGACCGGCTCGGACGCCCCGGTCGGCGACCACCCCGGGGTGCGGCGCGACAGCTTCACCCTCAAGGGCCGCTCGGTGGTCTCCGGCATGTCGGCCCTGCTCTACCACCAGCAGGAGAACGTCGTCGCGGGCTACCGCGCCGACCCCAAGCCCGCCAAGCGGCAGGCCCGGGTGATGCTGGCCTTCGCCGCCAAGTACGGCCAGGAGCCCGCCGTGGCCACCTTGGACTTCGCGGTGGGCCGGGACGGCCGGCTGGCCCAGGTGCCGGACCTGCTGGACCCGCAGGTGCTCAAGCGCCCGACGAAGGGCCAGGACTCGGAGCAGGTCAGCACCCTGCAGCAGCTCATCAAGCGGCTGGAGCCGGAGGTCGCCGCCATCGAGGCGGACATCAACCGTCTGAAGGGCGCGGCCGGACGGCTGGCCGAGTACCAGGCGGAGCACGACCGGCTCAAGCCCGGGTTCGACGCCCTGGAGCAGCAGTACCTCGCCGAGAAGGACCTGGTGACCTCCTGGATCTACGACATCGAGCTCAAGACCCCGCGGGTGGTGCCCGGCAGCACGCTGCGGTGGCTCGGCGGCGCCGACAGCCAGGCGGAGAGCGGCGCTGTGTTCGTCCTCGACAGCGTCTACACGTCCTGGCGGTTCGACGCCGTCGGCGAGAGCCAGGACGGCAGGCCCTGCTACTGGCTGGTCTCCCACCGGTTCAACAAGGACGTCCGCGTTGTGGGCAACTCGACCTCGGAGAACGCCCAGCTGTACCTGCGCCCCCGCGACCCGGGCAACCGGGCCGCACAGTTCCAGCTGGTCACCGAGGGCGACTGCGTCCGCATCGTCAACCGGGCGAGCCGGCTCGCGATCGGCTCCCCCTCTACGTACCAGTTCGCCCAGGTCCTCCAGTCGAGCGAGTGCCTCAAGGCGGAGACAGGCCTGTTCCGGATGACCAAGGTGGCCATGCGGTCGGGCGTCGACCAGCGCTACTTCGCGGCCAAGACGCAGATGGACCCCGCGCGCGAACGGCTCCAGGAGGCGCTCAAGGCACAGCAGCGGATCGCCGAGCTGCAACTCAACCTGACCGCCAAGCAGGCCGAACTCGCCGACGCCCGGACCCAGCTGGCCAAGCTTTCGGGCGCGCTCCAGGGCGACGACGACCTCACGGTCCCGATGCCGCTGCTCGCGGTGGACTCCACCGGCCTGAGCCTGACCGGCGGCCTGCTGGAGTTCGCCCGGGGCACCGACCGGCCCGCGCTGCTGGACAGCGGCACCGGCAACCTCGTGCTGTACTTCCGCGGCGCCGACGACCAGTTCTTCGCCGCGTACTACGACACCGCCGTCCTGCGCGGCTCCCGGACGCTCGCCGGGGACACCGGCACGATCAACTTCCTCGCCCGGGACCCGGCCGTTCCGCTGGACGGCGCCACGATCACCGTCACCGACGGCGACGCGCCCGGCCGCTGCGACCTGACGATCACCGTCGGCGCGGACACCGAGACCTGGCGCTCGCTGCCGCGCAGGGCCGAGCAGATGGCCGCCGCGCTGGTCGGCAGCCCCGGCCGCCCGGTGACGCTCGGCGCGGTCGCCCGGGTCACGGGCAGCACCGTGGAACTCACCGCGCCCACCACCGTCGCCGTCCCGGCCAAGGCCCACCTGCAGATCGGCAGCACGGGCTACGCCGTCGCCACCGACGCCCCGATCGGCGCCAAGTCGCTGGAGCTGACCGCGAAGAGCGTGACGGCCAAGCCCGGCGACAAGGTGAGCCTGGTCGGCTACGACTGGGCCCGGGCGCAGTCCTCCCGCCCCGGGGTGCTGCTCTCCGCCGGCTCCCGCCTGGTCACGCTGAGCACGGGCGGGGTCGAGTCGGTGCCCAACGGCACCGCCAAGGCGGCGATCACCGGGCGCGGCTGCCGCTGGCGGGCCGAGATGCCCGGCCGGGCCTTCCTGTTCGACGGCAAGGAGCAGTACCTGACCCTGCCCGCCGGCAAGCAGCAGAACATCGCCCCGACCGGTGACCTGAGCCTGGAGGCCTGGGTCAACCCCGAGGCCGGAGGGGGCCGGATCGTCCACGCCGGGACGAACGGGTCGGGCTACTCCCTGGCGCTCGCCCCGGCCGCCCTGCCGGCCTGGCAGTTCGTCAACGGCACCAAGGCCCAGCTGACTCCCTCGCTCGACCTGTCGAACCGGGACTTCACCATCGAGCTGTGGGCCAAGCGCAACCAGTCCCGGGGCCGGGTCGAGCCGCTGCTGTTCCACGGTGCGACGGACGGCCGGGTCGACCAGTCCCTGCACCTGTGGGTCCACCCCGACGAGACCCTCTACTTCTCGCTGTACGGCGACGACCTGAAGACCGCCCAGGCGTACCCGGACCTGGAGTGGCACCACTGGGCGGCGGTGTACAAGAACGCGACCCGCGAGCAGATCCTCTACCGGGACGGCGTCGAGGTCGGCCGCCGCACCTCCACCGGGGCCTACGCCGGCAACGGCCCGCTGATCCTGGGCCACTTCCCCTTCACCGGCGACAGCCTCGACGGCCAGGTCGACGAGGTCCGGGTCTTCGGCCGGGCCCGCACCAAGCAGGAGATCGCCGCCGAGCGCCACCAGCGCCTCTCCGGCCGCGAACCCGGCCTGCTGGGGCACTGGGCCTTCCCCGGGCAGAGCGGCCCGGCCTCGCCGATCAAGGGCTACCAGCTGGTCGCCCGGGTCGGCGACCGGGTACTGAAGTCCGCGGAGCGCTTCCCCTGCAACGAGTGGGCACACCTGGCCGCCACCTTCACCCAGTCCTGGGCGCTGAGCCTGGACGGCGGCGAGGGCCTGGCGGTGGCCGCGCAGCCCGCGCTGGACGTGCTGGAGGACCTCACCGTCGAGGCGTTCGTCCGGATCGACAAGCTGGGCGCGCCCGTCGGCCTGCTCGCCAAGGGCACGGTCGTCGACGGCGGGCGGGACGGCGTCCCGTACCAGCTCGGCGTCCGGGCCGACGGGTTGGTGGAGTTCGCCTTCGCCGAGGCGAACGGGAAGCCCGTCCGCTACACCTCCGACCGGGCCGTGACGCCCGGAGTGTTCCAGCGCATCACCGTGGTGCGGGAGCGCCGCAAGCCCGCAGTCTCCACCACCACCCAGACGACCACGAACGCGGTCCAGCCGGAGCAGGAGATCCGCTTCTACCTCGACGGCGGCGCGGTCGGCAGCTTCGTGTACAGCGGGCCCGGCGCGCAGGCCAACAACGGCGAGGTGGTGATCGGCCGCGGGCTGACCGGCGTGCTGTGCGAGCTGCGGCTGTGGAACTCCGCGCGGCCGCAGGCCCGGCTGGGGCTGCCGGTCACCTCGCGCGAGAAGGGCCTGCTGGCGCGCTGGGCGTTCAACGAGAACGCCGGCAACGTCACCCTCGACGTGTCCGGCACCTTCCCGGCGAAGCTGCGCGGCGCCCGCTGGACCCGTGACGTCGACCCCCTGGCCAGCCCGCTGCGGCTGTACCGCAACGGCGAGCCGCTCTCCGAGGCGCCGCTGACCGCGCAGGACACCGCCGCGGCCTGGGGCGACCCCCAACTCACCCTGGGCGCACGGCTGGAGGGCGGCAAGCCGGTCGACCTGCTCACCGGCACGCTGGAGGAGGTCCGGGTCTGGCGGACCGTCCGCACCCAGGAGCAGATCCAGGACACCCTGTTCACCCGCCTGCGCGGGGAGAAGCAGGACCTGCTCGGCTACTGGCCGTTCGACCGGGACTCCACCGAGCCCGGCACCACCTCCGTCCGGGACGAGGGCCTGCGCGGCAACCACCTGGGCTTCTCGGCCAAGCGGCCGCGCGTCCTGCTCTCCACCGCGCCGGTCTCCACCGACACCGCCCAGGTCCGCTCGGCCCTCGCCGACGTCCGCACCCCCTTCCACGACACCGTCGCCGGCGCCCCCGCCGTCGCCGAGTACGCCGACCTGCAGTACGACGCCAAGGGCGGGGCGCTCGGGGTGCTCAAACGCTGCTACGGCTTCGTCCGGGACGGCCGCTGGCACCTGGTGACCGGCTACAAGGTCGGCGACCTGACCACCGAGTGGGTCGGACAGGCCCAGTTCGACCCGCAGCTGGTCGGCTACGTCGAGGGCGCGCCGCCGGTGCCGTCCGAGAACCTCACCGACAAGGCCGACGGCTGGGCGGGCGCCTCCTCGGTGGAGTTCACCGAGGCCGACCAGGTGGTGCGCAGCCTCTCCTCCAGCAGGACCCGCAGCGTCAACGCCGCCTTCAACTTCTCCTTCGGCGTCGAGACCGACGCCAGCGTCCTGACGATCACCGCCCCGCTCGGCTTCGGCACCGCGCAGCCACTGGCCGAGGGGCAGCTGAAGATCGGCGCGAAGGGCAGCCTGGAGTTCGCCAACACCTGGAGCACCGACACCAAGGTCAGCCAGGGCAGGAACACCGCCCGCAGGACGAAGCTGGCGCTGACCGGGTACACCGAGGACGCCGCAAAGGTGCTGAACAGCGCCGTCGGCCGCCGGTACGTGCCCGCCAACACCGGCACCGCCCTGGTCCAGTCCCAGACCGCCGACGTCTTCGCGCTGCGCCTGGCGCACACCGGCGCCCTGGTCGCCTACCGGATGCTGCCCAACCCGGACATCCCGCTGGACTGGAACATCATCCACTTCCCGATCAACCCCCGCTACACCAAGCAGGGCACCCTGGACGGCGCGGTCGGCTTCGACGACCGCGGCAAGGTCCTCGACCCCGACTACCCCACCGCCACCGCGTACGGCGAGTACAGCTACTTCAAGCCCCGGGACGCGTACGCGCTCAAGCGCCGCATCACCCGCGACCAGCAGCGCCTGGAAGCCTTCTACGAGTCGGTCTCCACCGAGACCCACCGCGCCGACCCGACCGAGGGCCAGGCGCAGTCGGTGCTGCGCTCGATGGGCGTCTCCGGCGGGCAGCAGGAGGCCGGCCGCGGCACGTCCGGCAGCGCGGCGGCGACCGGCTTCTCGCACCGGGACCTGGTCAACACCTACGTCTGGACGGCGCAGGGCGGCTTCTTCGCCGAGACCACCGAGGCCACCGACGCCGTCAGCGAGACCACCGCCGGCTCGTACAGCTTCAGCGGCTCGTTCGGCGCCAGCTTCGAAGGCAGCTTCGGCGCCCTCGGCCTCGGGTGGTTCGGCAGCCTCGACGCCTCCGTGGGCGGCGGTTTCAGCGTCACCCGGGCCAAGGGCAAGGACGCGTCCCGCTCCTTCGGCCTCGACGTCCAGTGCGCGCCGTCCGGCGACCTCCAGCGCCGCGACAGCGGCGGCAAGCCGGTCTACGACGCCGCCGGCAAACCCGTGCTGGTGCCCGGCAAGGTCGACGCCTACCGCTTCCTCACCTTCTACCTCGGCGAGAACAGCGCCAACTTCGACGACTTCTACCGCAAGGTCGTCGACCCGACCTGGCTGCAGGGCAGCGACGCACCCGACGCCGCCGCCCTCCGCCAGGCCCGGCAGAACTCCGCCAAGCCCCCGTGCTGGCGCGTCCTGCACCGGGTCACCTACGTCAGCCGCGTCCTCGCCCCCGTCCCGCCGCCCGGCGCGCCGCCGCTGGAGAAGGCGATGCGCGCCGAGAACATCGACAGCAACTACGAACTGATCAAGCGCCTCGAACCGTACGTCCGCCCCGCCGCCACCACCACCGGCGCCCTCTCCACCGCCACCCGCGAGGTCCTTACGAACCAGCTGCCCGAACTCCTGCCCCACGCCACCGAGATCATCGACTACCTCACCCGCTACTTCGGCATGGAGAACTGACCCCCGCCCGGCCCTCCGGCACCCCGGAGGGCCGGGCCCGCCCCGTCCGCACCGCCCGGCAGCAAGGCAACAGGTCCGCCAACGACACCCGCCCCGCCCGCGGACGGACGACCGCTCGGCCGGCCCACTGCTCGGAGTGGCTCGCCAGTCCGAGCGGCACGGTCGCGACCGGGGCGCGTAGACCAGGCCGTCGGCGTCGGCCTGGATATGCTCGGCCAGCACCCGAAAGCACCCGCCCCGCGCTCCGCGCCAGTGCCTCCGCCAGCGCCCGCAGACGGCATCCTGCCTCGCCCGGCACTATTGGAAAGCATCGAAGGTACGTCTGGTTGGCCGTGACGGGAAGCTTCGGGCAACCAACCAGAGGACCAGGTCGCGTGCGATCGTTCCGGTGCTGTCTCGGTGATCAGGTCGTATGTGCGACGGCTCGCGTCACGGCGGACGATCTCGTATCCGCCTTCGTTGAGGACGGCGACCGAGGCGTACCAGGCCGGGTCGTCCTCGTCGGGCTGGAGGACGACGAACGTGTCGTCGGTGTCGTTGAGGTCATCGACCAGCATGAAGATCGCAGGTCGTCGACGTGGTAGCCGTTCTCGCTGTCGGCGCAGTAGCAATCAGCCGCCACTGCTCTCCTTCCCTTGTGCGACACCCCGCTCCTGGCTCGCGGCCGGCATGGCACGCGAGCCCGACAACACGGGACCTCACAGCCACTGGTTGATCGCGGCAACGAGGACGGCCGCCTCGAAACGGACTGCGAGTTTGTCGAAGCGGGTGGCCGCCGCCCGGTGTTGCTTCAGCCGGTTGATGCCGCACTCGACGGCATGGCGGGCCTTGTAGTCCTCGCGGTCGAAAGCGGGTGGACGTCCCCCGTTCGCACCGCGCCGTTTGCGGTTGAGGATCTGGTCCGCCGGCTCCGGGATGGTGCACCGAATGCCGCGTCTCCGCAGGTAGACCCGGTTGGCCTTGGACGAGTACGCCTTGTCGCCGCGCACTCGAAGCGGGCGGGTGCGGGGTCGGCCCAGCCCGGTCCTGGGCACCCGTATCGCGTTGAGCACTGCTTCGAACTGCGGTGAGTCCCCGCGCTGGCCGGCCGTGACGATTAGGGACAGCGGCTTTTGGTGTTGCTCGCATGCCAGGTGAATCTTGGTCGTGAAGCCTCCTCGCGACCGGCCCAGCCCGTGGTCCGCGGGCTCCTTGCCCACGCCGCCCGGCGGCTCCTTCTGCGCGGCCCCGTCCCGCCGGGCGCCGGCGGCGTGCTGGTGGGCCCGGCAGATCGTGGAGTCGACGTTCACCTCCCAGACGATCATCCCCACCGCATCGGCCCGCGCCTGCAGGCCCGCCAGGATCTGCTGCCAGACACCCTGACGCTGCCAGCGGCGGAACAGGCCGTAGATCGTCTGCCAGGGTCCGTATTCCGGTGGAACGTCCCGCCACGGAGCTCCTGTCCGCACCCGCCACCGGATTCCGTCGACCAGCCTCCGGCGCGACCTCGCAGGGCGACCTACCCCGGCTATCGGCAACAACGGCTCCAGCACAGCCCACTGATCATCCGACAGATTCCCACGCCCCATCCACAGAGCCTGGCATCACGCCGAACAACCTTCCAAAACAGCCCCTCGACGCCGACGCGGGTCCGGCAGCAGCCGCAGCCGCTCCACCGGTGGCAATCCCGCCACGCCGTCCGGCGCGGGCGACTTGGTCAGGCAGACGGCGGCAGACCGGCGGCACATCGAAACTCCGGCCGGTGTGCGCGACTTGGCGGTCGCCGAGGAAGTGGACAAGTCCTGCCGCCCGTCTGGAGACGGCACCTGAACAGAAGGTATTCGGTTGCAGGGACGACTCTCGGTAGTGAGAATCAGCGGTTGTCCAGGTCCTGATGAGGTCTTCTCGCTCCTGCGCGACAGCTCCCTCGACGAGGAAGCGTATCTGGACCACCATTTCGACATCGGCGTACCGAGCAGTAGTCGACTGCCAGGCCGTCACCCGACCGGCCAGGCGCCTTCCCGAGGAGACAGCTTTGCAGTTCCGCGTCGCCGATCTCACCCTTCACTGGACCGGCACCGACGACACCACCCCGCCCGGACACATC
>NZ_JBEZIR010000188.1:0-12137 GCF_040651175.1 Kitasatospora sp. NPDC048540 | reverse complement strand
GACCGGATCAGCGGCCCGGCGCTGGACTTCTGCCTGCTGGTCACCCAGCGGCGCCACCCGGACGACCTGGCGCTCGTCGCGGAGTCCTACGCCGAGGCCGCGGTGCTGGGCGCGGTCCTGCAGGACCCGCGCCGGGCGCTGGAGGTACGGGGGTGGTTGCGGGCGGAGGACTTCGCCGACCCGTGGCGTCGCGAGATCTACCGGGCACTGGTGGAAGGTCACCTGTACTCCCACCCCGACGTGCTGTCGCGGCCGCCGCACGAGCGCACCCAGGCGCTCGGGTACCTGGTGCTCCACCAACTGCAGCGCACCGCCGCGGTGCAGGGCTGGCAGGTGTCCGCCGAGGACTGGCGGCACGTCGCCGCCTATGTGGGTGACCTGCCGCGGCCCGGGAGCGTGCCGAACGCCGCCCACGCGGCCGGCTACGCCCGGATCGTGGTTCAGGCGAGCCACACGCGCACCGTCGGCGCCCGCGGCGAGTTCGCCGAACAGGCCGTGCTGGCCGCTGTCCTCGCCCGCCCCGACCAGGCGCAGCAGCTGCGCGGCTGGCTGCGGGCGGAGGACTTCGCCGACCCGTGGATGGGGCACATGTACCAAGCGTTGGTGGAGGAGGGCCTCGCCTCGCACCCGGCCGTCACCTCCCGGCCCCCGGGACCGGAGCGGCAGCAGGTGCTCGGTCGGATGCTGCTCGAACAGCTGCAGTACAAGGCCGCCGAGCGGGGCTGGACCATCTCGCCGGCCATGTGGCTCGAGGCCGCCGGACAGATCCGCTCCGGGATCCGCCCGGTCCCGCACCCGGAGCAGGCCGCCCTGATCGGGCAGCGGGTGCTGCAGTCCAGCATCCAGCGGCAGGTCGACGACAGCAGGTGGCGGGTGGAGTTCAGCCTGATGAGCCTGGGGACGCCGGCGGCGGAGATGGAGGTCAACTCCATGCTCGCCACGCTGCAGGAGCTGGAGGGCCGGTGGGAGCGGGCGATGGGCAGGCCCGGCGCGGTCGGGGCGAGCTTGCCGCCCGCCGCCGGACGCCGGCCGCACCTGGCCGGTACGGAGGATGCCGTGCTCGGGTCGCTGATGCGCGATCCCGGCCAGGTGGAGCAGGTGCGGCGGTGGCTGCGGCCGCAGGACTTCACCGCGCCCGGGCGGGCCGAGCTGTATGCGACGATCACCGCCGCCGCGGAGGCGGGCGGCACGATCGATCCGGTGCTGATCGTGTGGGACGCCCACCGGCGCAGTGCTTCGCCGGGTGCGCTCACCTCGGACGAGGTGTGGGAGATCGCCTCGGCCGGTGTTCCGGGCGTTGCCGTAGGCGGCGGGCGGGAGCTGGTGGAGGCGGGCATCGTGCACCACGTGCGGTCGGCGGCCTCCGCGATCGAGGCGGCGGCCGGCAACCCCGCGGCCGCTCCCGGAATGGTCTTCGCGACCGCCCGCGGCCACCTGCAGCACGCCTCCGCGCAGTCCGCGCGCCTGGCGCAGGCGAACCGGCACACCGCCGCGCCGGCCAGGAGCGCGGTATGAACACGCCCGGTGGCGGCCGGGCGGGCGACGCGGGGACCCCGGACGCGGCCGATGTGCGCGTACGCGGGGGCGGGGCGGCGTGGCCGATGCCGCACGAGCTGGCCGCCCCGTGGCGGGACCTGCCGATGCTGGCCCTGGTCCTCGCGCAGGCCTTCGCCCCCGCCGCGGCGCGCGCCCGGTGGGCGCGGGCCCTGTTCGCCCCGTTCTGGCTGGTCGAGATCGCCCTGCAACGCGCCTGCGGGCAGGTCCTGTCGCAGGGGCCGGCCCTGCTCGTGCTGCGCCCGCCCCGGCCCGGCATCCGCAACGCCGCCCGCACCCTGGCCCTGCTGCCCTTCGCGGTGGCGGCCCTGTACGCGGCGATGACACCACCGGCCCTGGCCGGGGCCGCAATCGGCGCGGCACTCGGCCACCACGCACGCGCCGCCGGCGCCGCAGCCGGGACGGCCGGCGGGCTGGCCGCGGGCTGCGCCCTGCTGCTGTGGCAGCTGGCCTGCCTGGGTCGGGCGGCCCGCGTGGGTGCGCAGCTGCGCGCCGAAGCGGGGCAGATGCCGGGGCGGTGGGTGGAGGTGGCGTCGCTGGCCGGGGGCCGCGACGGGCAGGCCACCCGGGACCTGGTGCGCGGCGTCCTGCAGTGGGCGGACCGTCAGCAGGTCGCGCTGGTCGCGGTGGCGGCCGACGAACGCCTCGGGCGCCTGTACGGGCGGGCCGGGTTCGCGCCCGCCCGCGCCGCCTCGCCGGTACTCGTCCGCACCCCCGGGCCCGCCGGATCGCCGTGGCGCCCGGGCACCGGGTAGGTGCCGGGGGCGCCGCAGGCACGCCGCTGCGGTGGGACGACAGCCTCCGGTTCCACCTGCGTCCCGGCCCGCCTCGATCCCGGTGACGTACCGTCACACCGCGGGGCCGGGCCCGGGATGCCGGTCCCGCCGTTGACGGCCCGGCCGTCGGTGGCCGGTGCGATGATCCCAGGGAAGGCAGACGCAAACGGGAGGAGAGCAACGTGGGTGTGTGGGACATAAATCCCTACGGCAACGACACCGCCGCTGAATTCGCCGCTTCCCTGGACCGGGCCGGCGCGCACGAGCGGGAGAGCATCGTCCGCGAGGCGCTGGAGCGGGCCGCCGGGTGTGCGGAGCACCTGGAGGAGGACGACGGGGAGCGGGCGGTGGCCGCCGCGGCCCTGCTCGTCGCGCAGCTCCCCGGCGGGGAGCCGGTCAACACGGTCCACGGGCCGGCCGGCCCCCTGCCGGTGTTCCCCGCGGGCCTGCGGCCACTGGCCATCGCCGCCCTGGACCGGGTCACGGCCGGGCGCTCCGAGCTCGCCGAGCGATGGTCGGACCAGGCCGACGGGCCGCGCTGGCAGCAGGAGATCAAGTTCCTGCGCGACGTCCTCGGCTCCGTTCCGCCGCAGACGCCCACCGGGACCTGATCGCACGCCGCTCCATAACCCAACATGTGCGAGCTGATATACACCGGCGGCCCGGGGCACAACTGCACACGGCCGCGGCACCGGCGCTGCGGGCCGCCGTCCCTAGGTGGTCTGCGCGCCGGCGCCGTGCTCGGTGAGCTTGTACAGCTCGAAGCCGTCGAGGACCTGCTCGATCGCGGCGCCCGGGTCCCACCCCGTCGCGGTCTGCGCCCGGAAGATGTGGTGCAGGCACTCGAGGGTGAGCTCGGCGCCGCGCACCACGAGCTGCAGCAGCGCCGGGCCGGGCGTGGGGCCGGGGCCGACGACGCGGGCCAGGACCGGGGCGGCGCTGTCCCGCAGCGAGGACCCGCCGGGCAACTGCTCGGCGAGGGCGAGGCGGGTGAGCTCGACGAAGGCGTGCCCGAACGTGGTGGTGTCCGTGGCGAGCAGGCCCGCGTCCAGGCGGTCGAGGACCTCGGTGATCTCCCGGACCTGACCCGGCGCCGGGCCGGCAGTGGCGGCCGGGAGCGGCCCGCCGGGCAGGTGGAGCCGGTCGGCGGCGGTGCGCAGCGCGGTGTAGGCGAGGCGGGCCAGGGCGCCGGTGACGGCGAGCGCGGCGTCGTGTTCCTGCAGGGGCCGGTTGCGGTGCGCGAGGTGGTGCAGGGCGTCGCGGGTGTCGGTGTGCAGCGTGGGGCCGGCCGCCCGGCGCACGAGGTGGAGCGCGTAGAGCTCGCTGTCCTCGTACAGGCGCTGGTACGGGTCACGCGGCACGGCACACACTCGCTCTCTTCGGGGTGGTCGTCGGCCGGGCCCCGGGGCGGGGCCCGCGGGGGGGCTGGTGCGGGTGTCGGCCCGCTGCCGTTCCAAGACGTACCACCCGGGGGTGACAGTTCCCCGTGCGCGGTTCCGGGGCCCGGGAGCCGGCCGTGGTGCGGGCGGGTTCACGGGAGGAACTGGGCGAGTGCGCCGGTGGCGGCCGCGGCGAGGGTGAGGACGGCGGCGAAGGTGGCGGCGGCGCGCATGACGGCCGCGGGGTAGGTGGCGCCGTCGAGGCGCGCCAGGGTGCCCGCCGCGGCGGCGGCCAGGAGCGCGAACAGCACGACCAGAGCGGCGGCGAGGACGACGATGGCGAGACGGGTCACGTGGATCTCCCTGTACGGGGTGGGATGTTGACGTGACCGAGGTTCACGCAAACCGTGTTCGCCGTGGTTCGGTCCGCACGATGATGAACAGCGGCGAACACAGGTGACTGGGGGGCGGATGCCGCACGAGGAAGACGGCCGGCGGCAGGAACCGCTGGCCGAGCTGCGCGACACGATGGCCGACGCTCTGGCCCGCAAGCGGCTGACCAAGACTCAGCTCGCCGGGAAGTCGGGGCTGGGCCGCACCACGGTCCAGGAGGCGTTCCGGGCCGACGGTCCCGCCCCGACGGCGGAGACGGTGGCGGCGATGGCCGACGTGCTCGGCCTGCCGCAGGCGGAGCTTCTGGAGCTGCGGCGCAGGGCCGTCGGCGCGGCCGATCCCGGGCCGAGGCGGGACGACGGGCCGGGACGGGACGACGGGCCGGGCAGGCCGATCGGGGAATGGGACCCTCACGACCTGGAGGTCCACCCCGCCGGCGCCCCCGCTGCAGGGAGTACGGGCGGCCGGTCGGAGCGGGCGCTGCCCGGGTACGTCCGCCGCGCCCACGACCAGGCGCTGGCCTCGGTGGTGGGCGAGGCGAAGGCTGGCCTCAGCGGGATGCTGGTCCTGGTCGGTTCCTCCTCCACGGGCAAGACACGGGCGTGCTGGGAGGCCGTCCGGCCGCTCGCGGCCGACGGATGGCGGCTGTGGCACCCCTACGACCCGACGAGGGCCGAGGCCGCGCTCGCCGATCTCGAACGCGTCGTACCGCGCACCGTGGTGTGGCTCAACGAGGCCCAGCACTACCTCGGCGACCACCGGGCCGGCGAGCGCATCGCCGCCGCCCTCCACGCCATTCTCACCGGCCCCGGCCGAGGTCCGGTCCTCATCCTGGGCACCCTGTGGCCGGAGTACAGCGACCGGTACACGGACCTGCCTGTTGCCGGCTCCGATCGGCACAGCCGGGTCCGCGAACTCCTGGCCGGCCGCACCCTCACCGTTCCCGACACCTTCGGCCAGGACGCGCTCGACGCCGCGGCGGCCCTCGCGCAGAGCGGCGACCGGCTCCTGGCCGACGCCCTCACCCGCGCCCGCGCCCACGGACGCCTCGCCCAGGACCTTGCCGGTGCACCCGAGCTCCTGCGCCGCTACGAACACGGCAGCCCCGCCGTACGGGCGCTGCTCCAGGCCGCGATGGACGCCCGCCGACTCGGCGCCGGACTGCACCTGCCGCACGCCTTCCTCACCGACGCCGCCGCCGACTACCTCAGCGACCACGACTACGACCAGCTCACCGAGGACTGGGCCGAGGCCGCGTTCGGTGACCTCGCCCGCCCCGTCCACGGCAAGCAGGCACCCCTGCGTCGCGCCGCTGCCCGCCCGGTGCGCCGCTCCCCGGGGGGTCTCGTGCCGGCCGCGCACCCGGACCCGTCCGGGCCGGTGTTCCGTCTCGCCGACTACCTCGAACAGCACGGCCGTACCAGCAGGAAACGGCTGTGCCCTCCCGCCTCCTTCTGGCAAGCCGCCCACACCCACCTCACCCACCCCGACGACCACAACAACCTTGCCGAAGCCGCCGACGCCAGGCACCGCCTTCAGTGGTCCCACCACCTCCGGCGCCGGGCCGCCGACGCCGGCCACCCCGGCGCACTGACCGTCCTGGCGGAACTTCGGGAGGAGGCCGGGGACCAGTTGGGTGCTGAAGCCCTCTACCAGCAGGCCGCCGACGCCGGCAGTCCCACAGCGCTCCTCGAAATGGCGTGGATGCGGAAGGAGGCCGGAGACCGGGAAGGTGCGGAAGCCCTCTTCCGGCAGGCCGCCGACGCCGGCAACCGCACAGCCCCCACAGCGCTCCTCGAAATGGCGCAGATGCGGAAGGACGCCGGGGACCAGTTGGGTGCTGAAGTCCTCTACCAGCAGGCCGCCGACGTCAGCCGGGCCCACTCACTGACCTTCCTGGCGGGGAGGCGGGAGGAGGCCGGAAACCGGGAGGGCTCCCAAGCTCTTGGCCGCCGGGTCGCCGGCGCCGGCGACCCTGACGCCCTGGCGAACCTGGCGTGGATGCGGGAGAAGACCGGGGACAGGGAAGGCGCCGAATCCCTCTACCAGCAGGCCGCCGACGCCGGCGACCCTGACGCCATGGACAGGCTGGCACGGATGCGGGAGGAGGCCGGGGACCAGTTGGGCGCCGACGCCCTCGCCCGGCAGGCCGCCGACGCCGGCTCGCATTTCGCCCTGGCCAAGCTGGGACAGATGCGGGAGAAAACCGGAGATCACGACGGGGCCGAAGCTCTCTACCGGCAGGCCGCCGACCGCGGCCAGTTCAACAAACTCTTCGACAAGAGATGGCCGTACGGACTGGATCCCGACGGTTCACCCACTCCCCCTTGGCTTGAGGAGTCCGCTCCCGCTTTGGGGTGAGGCCCCGGCTGGGCGTGTGCACCGGACCGGTCGCCGATTGGGCACGAGGCGGGCACGGGGACGGGGCCAAGGGCTGGGACGTGCCCGTGCGAGCGGCTCAGTGGAGGGTGACGTGGATGACGAGGTCTCTGACGGGGAACAGGCAGGTGCGAGTGCTGCAGGCGGCGTAGGACACGACGACCTGGGCGGCGGCGGGTCCGGTGCGGGTGACGGGCAGTGTGACGGTGACCGGGCCGTCGGGGTAGACGGGCACGGCGGTGTCCAGGCCCGGCAGGTCGAGCAGTTGGACCGGTTGGTCGGCGGCGGGGGCCCCGGTGGCGTGGAGGCCGCCCTGGACGTCGAGCGCGGTGGGTGTGCCGAGGCCGTCGGTGCCGTCGGCGGGCAGGGTGATGCTGTAGAGGTGGAAGCCGGGGCGCTCGGGCCGGTAGGTGGCCGTGACGCTGTCGGGTGACACCACGACGGTGACCTGCACGCCGCTCTGCTCGGCGGAGGCGGTGGTCGTGCCCGCCGGGGCGGGGCGGGTGCCGGGCGGCCCCCAGTGGATGCCCGCGGCCGTCAGCGCGGCGGCGCCGGCCAGCAGCGCGACGACGGCGGGGGCGGGTGCCGGTCGCCCGGCCGGGGTGTTCGCGGTTGCGGGCATCACAGGTGGGGCTTCAGGAAGCCGATGATCTCGGCGGCGCTGTTCGGCCGGTCGTTGTCGAACAGGCCGTCGTTGGTGGTCGCCTCGACCGTTCCCTGCGGGGACAGCAGGACCAGGCCCGGTATGCCGGTCTTCCTCAGGTCCAGCCCGTACGCAGCGGCGATGTCCAGGTTGACCGAGGCCTTGCGGGGGCCGGTGTCGATGCGGACCCGGTGCAGCGGCTTGACCATCGTCTGGACCTTGGGCGACTTGAAGGCCTCGTCGAGTTCGGCGCAGCCGGGGCACCAGGAGGCGCCGAAGTCGATGAGGACGGGTTGGTGGTCCTGTGCGGCCTGGTTCAGGGCGTCGTCGATGTCCTGCCATGCCTGGCGGTCGGCGTCGAAGCCCGGGGGGAGGTGGATGGCGGCCGCGGTGGGGCCGGCCGTCGGCGGCTGGGTCGCGGTTGCCTCGGGCGTCGGGGGCGCGCTGGTGGCTGTTGCCGGGGCGGTGGCGGCGGCGGTGACTGCTCGTTGGGCGGCTGCCGGTGCGCCGGGGCCGGCGGCACTGCTCGAGCAGGCCGCGGTGGCCAGGCAGAGTGCGGCGGCGAGGGCGAGCCGGGTGGGGACGGCGGTGAGGTGCTCGGGCATCAGGCAGGTGCTCCACAGATGATCACGGGGAGTGGGCAATGTAGCGGATGCCCCGGGCCGTGGACGCGTGGATTTTCTTCGCGGGCGGGCCCGGGCGGGGTTCGGCGCCGCGGCGGCGTCCTCGCGCGGGGTCCCGCTCCCCCGGCGGCCCGGGTTGTGCCCCGGCGGCGTGCCGTGGCCGGCGGCCTGACGGCGGGCCGGGGTGGTCGCGGGCCGGGCGGCGGGCCGGTTCAGGGTGCGTGGTGGCCGGGGGCCGGGGTGATGCGCCGGCCGGCGCCGTTGCGGGCGTCGTCGAGGAGGGTGTCCCAGTCGGTGTCGGCCAGCCAGTCGTGGCCGGCCAGGAGCCGGGTCCGGTCGGCGAGGCCGGCCCAGGTGCGGCAGTGCTCGACGCCGAAGGCGTGGGCGTCGGCGGGAAGGAGGCCGGCGCAGGCTGCGTGGTGGTGGGTGACGTGCCATCGGACCGCCGGGGGCTGCGCCAGGATCGCGCCGACCGTCCGGGCGGGGCCGGGGTTCTGCCGCTCCCAGTGGTGCATGGCGCGGTGGTGGTCGGCGAGTTCGCGGGCCGTGACCCAGACCTCGCCGCGGCCGTCGGCGACGGGGTTGTGGCAGGCGTCGCACAGGGCGAGGAGTTCGCCCTCGGCGGGGCCGGCCCCGGCGGGCGGGTGGCCGGGGCCGGTCACGGGGCGCCGACGGCGGGGGCGGCCGGCCGGGTGGGGCGCGGTCCCCCAGTGCCGGCGGGGTCCTTGGGTGTGCGGCGGGCGCGGGCCGCGCGCTGCCGGATGCGGCGCAGTTCGGTTTCGTCGACGCCGCCCCACACGCCGGATTCCTGTCCGGTCTCCAGCGCCCACAGCAGGCACTTGGCGCGCACCGGGCAGCGGGCGCAGACCTCCTTGGCCACCTCCGCCTGGCGCTGGGCGGCCGGTCCGCGGGTGCGCAGGGGGAAGAACAGCTCGGGGTCGTGGCCCTGGCAGATCGCGTCGGGCAGCCAGTCGCGTCGGGGGGCCTGGACGATGGGCCGGGCCGGCGTCATCGCATTCCTCGTCTCGTCGTGGTGGCGGGGCGCGGCAGCCGCGCCGGGCGGGGCCGCGGGTTCCCACCGCCCCGGGCGGTGGCCGGGACGGTGTCGGCGGCCGGGCCTGCAGCGGCGGGGGCGGTGAGGTGTTCGGTGAGGTGCTGGCGGTGGCGGGCCAGGCGTTCGGTGCCGTCGTCGCGCGGGGGCGGGGCGGGCAGGTCCATCACCGCGCGCAGCGCCCTGAGCGCCCCGAGGGTGGCGGGCCTCTCCTTCTGGACGATGTCGTCGAAGCGCTGGAGGGCGGTGTCGTAGCGGGAGCGGGCCTCCTCCAGGCGCGCGGCGGTGGGCCGCAGGTGACGCTCCCCCGCCCGGCCCAGGGTGGACAGGTCTTCGAGTTCGCTGCCCAGGTGGGCCATGGCGTCCTGGGCGCGGGCGAGGGCCTGCAGGTCGGTGCCGTAGCCGAGGCGGTCCGTCAGGCGGTGGTCGGGGCGGGGGAAGTGCTCGGCGACGGCGGTGCGCACCGTGGCGCGCTGCTGCGCCAGGGCATCGTCCAGCAGCGCGCGTCCGGCGTCGAACGTGGCGGTGTGGGCGGCCTGCTCGGCGAAGTGGACCTCCAGCGGGCGCAGCCTCGCGTTCTGGGCGGCGGTGCGGGCCGCCGCGGCGGCGGTGGCTCCGATCTCGTGGAGGTGCGGTTCGTGGGCGGTGGCGGCGTGCTCCGCGTCGGCGAGGGCGAGCAGGCGGCCGAGGACCGCGTGGCGTCCGCTGGTCTCGGCGAGGAGGGTGCGGGCGGGGGCGGTGCTGCCGGCGGGCCGGTCCCAGCGGCCGGTGGCGGTGTCGCGGGCGGTGTCGGCGACGTAGAGGTGGGCCTGGGTGAGGGTGGCGTCGTCGTCCGCGGCGGCGCGCTGCGCGGAGGGCACGCGGCGGCGCCAGTGGAGGGCGGCGTCGGCGTCGGAGGCGGGCTGCGCGGGCAGCGGCAGGACCGGGGGCGGCTGCAGGACACCGGCGGCGGCCGCCCTGACACGCTCGCGCACGGCGGCGTCCAGGTGCAGGTGCTCCAGGGCCCCGTCGAGAGCGGCGTCCAGGTGCCGGCGGTCGGCCGCGGGCGCCTCGGTGCGGGCGTGGTCGGCGACCTGCGGGGCGGCCTGCGGTTCGGTGCGCACCCGGGCGCTGAACTCCCTGATCAGCGCCGGGCGGCGGGCCGGGCCGGCGGTCAGGAGGTCGCGCTGCAGGGCGGCGGCGCCCCGGTGCCAGCGCTCGCGCTGGGCGTCGGTCAGGTCGCCGGGAGGCTGCGCGGCGGGATCGACTTCGGCCAGGCGCTGCTCGTACCAGGCGGCGGCCGCGCGGGCCGCGGGCTGCTCGCCGGCCGACGGGACGGCGTTCAGGATCCGCCAGTTCGCGGTGAGCAGCTGCTTGTCGGAGGCGTCGACGGGGCCCCGGGCCTGCCGGACGGCGCGCAGGGTGCGCATGGCCGTCATCACCATCGGCCACGGGTCCTCGGCACCGGGGTGGCGGGCGAGGAGGTCGGCGACCACGTCCGGGGCGGGCAGGGCGGGGAACGCCGTGCCCCAGGCGGCGCCGGCGCGGATCCAGTCGGGTCCGGCGGGCTCCTGTCCGTACGGCTCGTCCCGGCGGTCCCACAGGCGGTCCTGGAGCCAGTCCGCCTGGGCGGTGCGCAGCGTGTGGCGGCGCACGTCGCCGGGAGCGAGTTCGGTCAGGGCGCGGTGGACGATGTCGCCCGGCCGTACGGGGTGCAGGGTGTGGTTGTGGTCGGGTCCGGTGGCGTGGGCGATGACCTCGAGGTGGCCGGGGCGGTCGGTGTCGAGGAAGAACTGCGCGGCGGTGGCGGGGTCGGTGGTGAGGATCGAGGGGCCGTCGGTGCCGGCGAGGTAGGGGTCGGTGTGGATGCTGGTGAGTGCGTAGTACGTGGGCTCGGAGGGCGGCGGCGCGGTCAACGGGCTGCCTCTCTTCCTTCTCGTTCCGGGTGGGGCCGGGTGGGGAGAGGTCGAGCGTGTGCGGGCGGGTGGGGCGGGGGCAACGGCGGTGCGGGCCGGGTCCCGGTGGGCGGGACGGCCGGGTGCGGGCCCTCCCCCGTGGCGGGATCGGGTGTCGCCGCGCCGCCGGGGTGCGGGGTCGTCCGGGCTGGCCGGTCCGGCGGCCGGGGCGGTGTTCTGGTCGCGGGGATCGGCTGCCGGTGGTGACACTCGACCAGGGGCGGTGGTGTTCGGCGGCCGGGCGGCCGAGGCGGCGCCGGGTGCGGGTGGTGGTCAGCGTCGGCGGCGGCCACCCCTGCGGGGGTGGGCGGGTTTGCCGGAGCGGGGCGGGCGCGCGTGCGGGCTGCCCGGGCCTGTGGTGGCCTGGTGGGCGGCGGCTTCGAGGCGTTGGCGGTCTTCCTCGCGGCGCAGGCGCAGGAGTTGGAGGCGGTCGTCGATGCGGGCGCGGCGGTAGAGGTCGAGGGCGTCGGCGAGGTGCCGGTGCTCGGTGCCGGGGTCGTGTTCGGGGGCCTCGCCGAGCGGGTCGGTGCCGGTGATGTGGTGGCGCAGCCGCCAGTCGGCGACGGCGGCGACCAGGCGCAGGTAGAGGTGCTGCTGGGCGGTGTCGTCCTCGTCGGGGGCGGGGATCTGGTCGATCCAGGCCTCGGGGGCGGCGGTCGAGGTGAGGGTGGCGGCGAGGGCGTCCTGGGCGAGGTGTTCGGCGCGGGGCAGCAGGAGCCGCGGCGCGGGCGGCCTGCGGCCGGCGGGCGCGTCCGCGACCGGCACCGCGGCCGGGCCGGTTATGTTCGGGCCCGCGGCGCGGGTAGCGGGTTGCGGTCCGGCCGCCGGGTGGGGGGTGCGCAGCAGGCGCAGGCGTGTGAGGTGGTCGAGGGCCTGCCGGGTCAGCTGCTCGGCCGCGGCCGGGTGGGGGTGGTGAGCGGTGCGGGTGGCGTGGTGCAGGGCGCGGATGCGTCCCTGGAGGGTGTCCCAGGCGGCGGCGAGCTGTTCGGTTTCGGGGCGGAGGCCGGGGCCCGGGTGGTGGGCGGGGACCTTGTGCAGGGTGCGCCAGGCGTCGGTGAGGGCGGCGGTGCGCTCCCACCGGTCGCGCAGCGCCCGCCCGGCCTCAGGTGGCGGCAGCGGGCCGAGCGGGGCGGCCCAGGCGGGAATGTCGGCGGCGAGGGCGGCGCCGCGGTCGGCGAGGTGACGGTCGATGATGTCGCGGCGCAGGGTGAGGTGGTGGGCCCAGTCGGCGGGGGTGTGCGGGTCGTCGATGGCGGCCGAGGGGGTGAGCCAGTCGGGCAGATCCGTGTCGGTGCTGTCGCCGGCGGGCCGGTCGGGCAGCAGCCGGCGCAGGCGCTGCTCCGCGGTGGCGCGGGCGGCCGATCCGGCGCCGGTAGGTCGGCCGGTCGAGTTCGGCGAAGGGCAT
>NZ_JBEZIR010000187.1:0-12251 GCF_040651175.1 Kitasatospora sp. NPDC048540 | reverse complement strand
CCAGTGCTCCGCGACGGGGGTGAACTCCTCGGCGCGGGCCCGGGCGGTGAGCGCACCGGCCCAGGCCTGGAAGGAGGTCGTCTTGGCAGGCAGGCTGTGAAGCCGGCCTTTTCGGCGCGGGTGAGGGCGTTGGTGACGGCCGTGAACGCGTCGTCGGTGATGAGGGGTTCGGCGGCGGGGCCGAGCGCGGTGCGGGCGGCGGCGGTGTGGCGCAGGCGGGTGGCCTGTTCGGCGGCGTGGGCGTATTCGGCGGTGAGCTGTTGGATGCCCCAGGCGCGTTGCTGCTGGTCGCGGATGCTCTGGCGGGCGGAGGGGGCGAAGCTGCTGTAGGTGGCGATGCGGGTGAGTGCTTGGTCGATGCTCTGGTCGTCCTCGAGGGCGATGTAGAGGTGGTTGGCGGCTCGGCCGCGGGTGGCGGCGACGTAGGCGGCCTCGCGGCTGGTGCGGGTGGTGAGCAGGGCGTGGGAGCGGGTGACGGTCATGCCCTGGGCGCGGTGGATGGTGGAGGCGTAGCCGAGTTCGCAGTGGGTGCGCAGGTAGTCGGCGGGCAGGGTGAGGCGGCCGCGGTGGCGGGTGTGGCGCACGATCGCGTCGCCGGTGGGGGTGTAGCGCTCGATCGCCCACACGTCGCCGTTCTTGACGAAGTCCTTGCCTGCGCGGCAGGTCAGGCGGCGCTGGTTTCGGCGGGTGACGATGAGGTCGCCGACGTGCGCGTGGTGGCCGTCGCGCAGGCGGGCGGGTTTCGGGCGCCAGCGTGAGGGCTTGTGGAGGTGGCCGCTGTTCATGCGCCAGGCCTGGGCGCGGCGGTTGAGGGCTGCGACCAGGTCGCGGTCGGGGGCGGTCATCAGCGGGGTGCGGCCGGCGGCGAGGTCGGTGCGCCAGGCGGTGAAGACGGCGTCCGCCATCGCGGCCGGGGTGCCGCCCTTCACGCGGTCGTGCTGCCGGTACCAGGTGAACGCCTCGGCGGGGTCGCCGTCGCGCAGTTTCAGGGAGGCGGCGGCCTCCTGGGGGTGGCGGAAGCGGTGCACGGCGGTGAGGTGGACGGCGCCGACCTCGGTCTGCAGCAGGCGCAGCGCGCCGCCGGCCTCGACGGCGGCGAGCTGGGCGGGGTCGCCGATCAGGCGCACGTGCGCGCCGGCTGTGGCGGCGAGGCGCACGATCTTGGCGAGCTGGGTGGTGGCGGCCATGCCGGCCTCGTCGACGATGATCACGTCGCCCTTGCGCAGGCGCTCGGTGCGGGGCAGGACGAGCTTGCCGGTGGCGGCGAGGTTCTGGCGGTGCAGCCAGGAGTGGAGGGTGTGGGCGGGGCGGCGCAGTTCCTCGGACATGACGTGGGCGGCGCGGGCGGAGGGGGCGAGCGCCACGGTGGTGTGTCCGGCGGCGGTGACGGCGTCCGCCGCCAGGCGCAGCGCGGTGGTCTTGCCGGCGCCGGCCGGGCCGATCGCGGCGACCAGGGCGCGGTCGGAGGTGGCGAACGCTCTTGCCATGGCGCGCTGTCCGGCGTCCAGGGGCCCCTTGTGGCGGGCGGCGGTCTTCTCGAACGTCCGCGTCGTGCAGGCGGGGGTGAGGCGGGTGCGGGCGGCGGCGACGATGCGGTCCTCGGCGGCGAGGACGGCGGGGGTGGTGTAGAGCTCGGCGCCGCGGCGGCGGTGGACGCTGGTGCCGTCCGGGCGCTGCAGCGGCGCGAACGCGGGGTTGATGTCGGGCGGGGTGAGGTCCAGGCACAGCCCGGCCAGGGCGTGGTCGGTGATCTGCTCGGCCCAGCCCTCGCCCGCGCGGCCCAGGGTGGTGCGGGTGACGTGGCGGCGGGCCTCGGCCAGCACGTGCCGGCGCCCGAACACCGCCCGGTGCAGGGACACGGTGGCCACCACCTCGCGGGCGGCCGCGTCCACGTCCAGACGCGGCGGCCCCTTGCCGCGGCGCAGATCACGCCCGGCCCGGCGGGCGCGGCGCAGCAGCCCGTCGACGACCGGGCGGCCGAACGCGGCCGCCGTGCCCAGCTGCCAGCCCTCGCACAGCACCGCGAGCGGCCGGGCCTGCTTCTTCGCGGGCCGGCTCTCCAGGGCGGCGCGGCGCCCCAGCGCGAGACGCGCCGCGAGCGACGGCTCGCGGCCGTGCGCGGCCCGGTACTCCTCGAGCAGCCGCGGCATCCGCCCGCGCACCGCCGCCGCCCGCACCGAGGCAGCGTCGATCAGACCCGGATGGACGCCCGCGATCTCCATCACCGGGCGCCGCCCGTCCGCGCCGAGCCGCTCGACGACGGCCAGGTCCAGCGCGGTGCACACCCGGCGCAGCACCTGCTCGTTGTACAGCTCGGAGGCGGCGACGGCCTGCGCGAGCAGCAGCCGGCCGTCGATGGTGCGCCACCGCCCGTCCGGGCCCTGCACCTTGTTCGCGATCAGCACGTGGTCGTGCAGCAGCGGATCGCCGCACCGCGAGTCGAAGTGCCGGAACCGGGCCGCCACCAGCCCCGTCGTCACATCGTGCTGCGCCACCCCGCCCGGCCCGGTGCGGGTGGCCAGCGCATGGTCCTCGATCCACGCCAGCGTGACCGCGATCGCCTCATCGTGCGCGGCCTCGACCGCGGCGCGGGTGGCCTCGTCGCCCAGCGCCCACAGCAGGCTGACACTCTTCGGCGGCCGGAACACCGGGTGGAACGCGGCCACCGGCTGGCGCGGCGGCCGCGTCGAGCGGGTGATGTACCGGTTCAACTCGGCCCCGTCCCTGGGCGCGCGCCCGAACTGCGCGGCGAACGCCGGCGCGCCGACCTCACGGCGCAGCGCCCGCCGCTCCTGCACCCGCGCCCGCCGCCCGGCACGCTGCTCCCACTCCTTGACCCGCTGCTCGATCGCGGCCGCCAGCTCGGTCGGCTGCTGCCCGAACCCGTAGAACGCGGCGCCCAGGCGCGCCGCCCGCTGCGCCTGGCGGATTGTGGCGCCGGCGCGCAGCCGCTCGGCGGTGATCTCGTCCGCCCGCGGGTGCAGGCCCTCCCCGAACAGGGCCGCCATCTGCGCTTCGGTGACCTCGCCCGCGACGCCGAGCAGGGCCGCGGCCCGGCCCGTCCACACCCCGGGCGGCACGCCGCCGCTCTTGCGGTGCTCGGCCAGGGTGCGGCCGCGGGGCCGCAGTTCGTCGCCGGTGGTGATCTGCCGCATGAAGTAGCGGTAGCCGTCGCCCGGTGTCATTTTCGAGAAGTCCACCGTCACAGGCGCAACGGTGGGCGCCGGGTCCGCGCAGATGCAAGAGCTGTCGGGATCCCTGTCCCGGCTTCCCGGCCCTGCCCGGCCTGGCCGGGACCACGGCTAGGGCCTCCCGGGCACGGGTGGCGCAGATTGCCGGTGGGGGTGTTGCCGCAGGCCGGGGGCGGTGCGGCGGTACCCGGGGTGGCGGGTGGGTCGGGTGTGCGGCCGTCCCGGGGTGGGGCGGGAAGTTCGGGTGGCTCGGCGGGGTGCGGATCCCGCCGGGCGGGATCCGGGGTGCGGTCCGCTTCCGGCGCGGGGGTGGTGGCGGGTTGCCTGGTGGGGTGTGGCGTCCCGGTGTTGGGGGGCCTGGTGGGTGAGAGAGGGGATGCGGGATGGCGAACGGTGCGGGTGCGGGTGTGGGTGGGGTTGTGCGGGGTGCGGTGGCGTCGGTGGCGGCGCGTCGGCGGGCGCGGGAGTTGCGGGCCGGGTACGAGGCGCGGGAGGTGGCGTTGGTGCGGGGGGCGGAGGAGTTTTTGACGTTGGTGGAGCGGACGGGGGCGGTGGTGGAGGGGATCGAGGGGCAGATCGGGGTGTTGGAGCGGGCGTTGGAGGTGGCGCGGCGTGAGGGGTGGGAGCGGGGGGCGTTTGTGGCGGCTGGGATGCGGGGTGTGTTGGTGCGGGGGGTGGGGGTGCGGGAGGAGGAGGTGGCGGATCGGTTGGGGGTGGAGGTGGGTGAGGTGCGGCGGATGTTGGCGTTCGTGAAGGCGTCGGGGAAGGGCGGGTCCGCGGCCGGGTCCGCGGCCGGCGCCGGGGACGGGGCGGGTGCTGGGGCCGGTGCGGGGGCGGGTCGGGGGCGTGCGGGTGGCGGCGGGAGGGGGCGGGGTCGGCGTGCGGGGGGTGGTGACGGCCTGTCGGCCGGGACCGGGTCCGGTGGGGTGGTGGCCGGTGACGGGCCGGTGGCGGCCGACGGACCCGGGCCCGGGCCGGCGGCGGGGTCCGGGGCGCAGCGGGAGGCGGGCGGTGGCGGGAGTGCGGGCAGTGGCAGCACTGTGGCGGCGGTGCCACGGTCCGGGCCGGGCTCGGCGGTGCCGGGCGGCGGATCGGGTGCTGGTGGGGCTGTGGCGGCGGCGCCGGGGGCCGGGCCGGGGGCGGCGGGGCCGGCGGCGCCGGGGATGGGGCCGGGGTCGGGGCGGGCTGACGGTGTGAGGGAGGAGCGGTGATGGCGTCGGTGTCGCAGGTGGCGGCGGGTGAGTTGGATCCGACGTGGCTGGGGGGTGTGTTCGAGGTGGTGGAGGAGGGCCAGGACGGTCCGCTGGTGCACGGGATGCGGTTGGTGTCGTATCGGAAGGTGGTGGGGCGGGATCGGGTGGTGCTGGTGGGTGAGAACACCAGTGTGGTGGTGGAGTCGTCGGTGGGGTTGGCGTTCCATGTGGCGGCGGCGGTGCCGGGTCGGTTCACGGGGGCGGTGGTCGCCGGGGCCCCCGCACCCGCGCCGGCAGCAATGGCGCAGCACGCGGTGCCGGTGCAGCAGCAGGTGGCCGTGGCGCAGCACGCGGTGCCGGTGGGCGGGTACCCGCCCACCGGACAGCCGGGGCCGGTGACGGGGCCCGGGCCGGGGGCGGTGCCGGTGGCGGGGCCCGGGCCGGTGCCGGGGGCCGGTGGTGTGCGGCCGGTGGGTACTCCCCCGGCGCCGGGCAGGCCGGTGGCGCCGTGGATGCGCAAACCACCGACAAGCTGACGGGCCGTGGCCGGGCATGGCGGTGCCCGGCCACCGAAGGGGGGCGGCGGCCGGGCGGTGATGGTGATGGTGCGACGGTTCGGTACGACACGGCCGGGGGCCCGTCGTGGCTCCCCGGGGATGGGGGGACACGGCGGGCCCCCGGTCGTGGGCGGTGGCTGTGACGGCGGGCGGCGGGTGGGCGGTCCCGGGCGGCGGGCAGGGCCGGGGCGGGCTGCTGGTCCGGCAGCACGCGGAAGGGCCCGCCGCGGTTCCCCGAGGGCAGGGAGACGCGGCGGGCCCTGGTCGTGGCGGGCGGGGTCGGGCACGGCCGGTGGACGGGTGCGGGCGCGGTGGCGGGGCCCGGGCCGGTGGGCGGCGGGGGCATGGCGGTGCCCGGCCACCGGCGGGTCGGTGGCCGGGCGTGGACGCGGCGGTGGCGGGCGCGGGCGGGTTACGGGTGGGCGGTGGGCGGGGGTGCGGCGGCCGGGAAGATGTCCAGGGCCTGGCCGATGCTCCACAGGGCGTGGGCCATGCGCGAGCCGGGGACGGTGATGTGGCCGATGGCGCGGGAGACGTCGGGTTGGTCCTGGGTGCGGACGATGTGGACGGCGGTGCCGTTGGCCAGGACGGCGATCGTGGCGCGTTGGCGGACGCTTCCGGTGCTGTCGATCTTGATGCGTTCGGCGATGGTGAGCAGGCCGACGGTCGGCCCTTCGAGGGTGGCGCGAGGGCCGGGCTCGCCGGGCGGGGTGGTTCGGGGGGTGTCGCGGAGGGTCTGTGCGTGGGCCAGCAGGTGCGCGGGCAGGTCGCCCTCGTCGTCGTCGGGCAGGGGGATGTCGAGGGCGTGGACGCTGATCGCGGGGTTGGGGTCGATGCCGAGGTCGGTGAGGGCCGACGGGGCGGGGAGGCCGATGCGGTAGGTGCTGGGCAGCAGCATTCCCCACGGGACGGTGTCGTGGTGGAGGTCTTCGAGCGCGGCGGCGACCTGGCTGGCCATGTCGGTCATCTCGGCGGTGAGCGGCGGGTGGTGGTGGTCGGTCACGGTGGTTGGGTTCCTTGCCGTTGGTGCGTGCGGTGGTGTGCGGTGTGGCGGTGGGCGGGGACTCCCCGGTCCGGGGACGGTTACGGTGCGCGGCACGGGGCGGGCTGACGGGCTGACGGGGACCGTCGGGGTCTGCCACCGGCCGGACAGGCCAGGCAGGTGACGAAGCGGTGCCGGGCGCAGCGGCCCGCCGCGATGGCGCTGGGGCAGGCCTCGGCGGGGGCGTGGCGGGGTGTGGTGGTCGGTGTGGTGGCGGCCGGGACCCCCGGGAGGGGGTGCGGGGTCCCGGCCGCCGGGTGTGCCGCCCTCCGGCCCGGGGGGACACCAGGGGGCGGCACACGGGGCGCCTCGACCCGTGTGGTGTCGGGGAGGCGCCGGGGAGGCCCGCACGGCCGGGGCGGGCACGGCCGCCGGGCGGGAACACAACGCACTGTATGGACAGGGGAACGCCGATCAACCCCGGCCCGGAACCGGACCCGGCGAGGAAGCGGCACAACCGGGCGCAGCCACGGCGGGCGGGGCCCCGTGGCGGGCGACCGGACCGGGACGGGCAACCCGCACCGGGCCTCCCCTGCTCGGGTGCCGGAGCCGACCCGCTCCCCGGCGGCACGGAATCGTGGCAGGCCGGGACCAGTGCCGTGGGCAGGTGGGCCGCCAGCCGGTGCGCGGGGTGCGGTCAGAAGTAGAAGTGGCCGTCGGTGGCTTCCAGGGCGCCGTTGGAGCCTGCCTGGAGCAGGTCGGATTCACGCTGGTGGCGGGCGCAGAGTACCCAGCGGACGGTGATCTGCTTCGCTTCGTGGGCGTCGAGGACGGCCGGAGGGACCTCACAGCCCTCGCACTGTGTGACGCGGCGCGGCGCGAAGACGGCCGAGGCGGCAGAGGCGGCGGTCGTGGCGGGCAGGGTGGGCGGGACGGACGGGACGGTTGGACGGTGGCGGTCCGGGCGGGTGTCCGTGCCGGGGTGCGGGCCGGGGGTGTCACCGGGTTCGGCTCCGTCGGCGATGAGCTGACGGCTGATGTTGTTGCGGGCCCTATCGCTGAGGGCCGCGCCGGGGTGCGGGGCGAGCATCGCGTCGATGGCGGGCATCAGCTCGCCGACGGTGGTGATGAACGGGTACAGGCCCAGGTGCTGGATGGGCTCCTCACCGTCGTTCTCCCACAGTTGGGCGAAGACGTTGCGCAGGGGACGGTCGTAGCCGTACTCCAGGTTCAGGATGTCGGTGAGCGGCAGGGTGTATCGGGACACGAGGGGGCTCCTCTGATCATGTCGGGCGGGCGGGCCGTCCCGCGCTGGGCCCGGGGTGGGCCGGGACGGCGCGGGACGGGGGTGCCGGCGGGGCCTGGTCTGTTGAGGTGGCGGCCAAGGGGTGCGCGCAGCGAAGGCCGGAGCGGTGACCGAGCACCGGGCAACCCGGGCGGCCAGGCCGGGATGGCAGCGGCGGCCAGGGCGGGGCAGGGCAGCCATGGCGGGGCAGGGCGTGGGTAGTCGGTGGCGGCGGCCGGGACCCCCGGGGAGTCGGGGTGTCGGGGATCCCGGCCGCCGGGGCGTGCCGCCCCTGCCCCGGAGGGGGTGCGGGCAGGGGCGGCACCGGGGCGCCACGGCCCGTCCCCTCCGCAGGGCAGACGGGGAGACGGGACGGGGCGCCCGGGGAAGCCCGCACAGCCGGAGTCGGCACGGCCGCCGGGCGGGAACACAACGCACTGTAGGGACAGCAGAACGCCGATCAACCCCCGGATCCCGGGGCGGGCACGACCGGGCCGGGTGCGGCCGGGAGGCGGTCGCACGGGCAGCACGGTCCCTGATCGTCACGCCGACGCTCGGCGGTGGGCGCGGGCACGGCGGCAGGACGCCGGCGGGACGGCGGGGGCCCGGCCGTGACCGAGAGTCGGGGCGACCTGGTCTGCCGGGGCTCGGGGCCGGGGGCAAGTCTGGGAGTGTCCGGGACCGGGTGGTGGCATACCGGCGCTGGGGCGCAGTCGGCGTGCTGCGCCCCTGCGGGGCCGGTCAGTGGTCAGTGGCTGTGCGGGCCCGGGCGTGGGATGGCCCCGGAGCGGTCGCACACGCGGCAGCGGCGTATGACACCGGAGATCATGCCGTCGGTTTCGACCTGGTCGGAGCAGGTCTGGCCCCGGCCGTGGCAGGCCGGGCAGATGCGGGCCTTGGTCAGGTGCAGGACCGCGTCGACGGACTCCGGTGAGCAGTGACGGGCTTTCAGGAAGGCGGCGGCCTCGGTGAGGACCAGGTGCCGGTGCTCGTCCGGGACCGTTTCCAGCGGATCCGGCCCGGCGGGCGCGGAACTGTCGGGGGCGGGACCGTCGGGGGCGGGGCTGTCGGGGGTCGGGGTCCAGCCGTCGCCGTCGCGGCGCAGCACCGTCCACTGGGCGAGGTGCCCGGCGACGGTCCGCGGGGCGAGGTGGGCGTGGCGGGCGACCGCGGCGGTGGTGACCGGCCGCCTCGTGGCGTCCCACAGAACGGCGAAGGTGTAGAGGGCGGTGAGGGCGCCCGCGCGCAGGCCGGGGTTCGCGTCGGCCAGGGCGAGAGCACGCGCACCGAACACACCCTGGTGGCGGCCCCCGGGCACAGCGGTAGGCACGGCGGCAGGTACGGCGGGCACGGCGCGCGCAGCAGGCACGGCGGGCACGGCGGGCGCAGCAGGCACGGGCGCGACGGGAGTGGGCGCGACGGCAGGAGACGCGGGCACGGTGGCGAGCGCGGTGGGCACGGCGGGGTCGGTCGCGGGCGAGGCGGTAGGCCCGGGCGCGGGGGCGGGGGCGGGCACGGCCGGCGCGAACCGGGTGGTACGGCGCTGCGGTTCCGGGAACCACACACCGTCGATCGGGGGCCGGGGCGGCAGCGGCCGGTGGTGGAACCGGCCGTCGGTGTGGTCGAGGACCCCCGGGTGGTAGGTCGCGGTGTCGCTGTAGGACAGGCTGACGCCCCACAGGACGGCGTGGGAGCCGGCCGCGGCACGGGCGAACAGGTCGAGACCGGACAGCAGCATCGGTGCGGGCAGGTCGTCACCGTCGGCCCGCCACGCCAGACCCGCCACCGTCCCGGAGCCCGGCCCGCAGCCCGGGCCGGAGCCGGTGACCGCGCCCGAGCCGGAGCCCGGGCCGGAGCCGGAGCCGGTGACCGCGCCGGAGCGGGGGCCGGGCAGCAGCAGGAAACCGCTGCCGGTGAACGTGGTGTCGGACGCTTCGGTCCACGCCGCGGTCAGCGCTAGGCCCGGGATCAGCAGCGCGGCCTGCTCGAGGCTGGCGGTCAGCCACGGGCCGGCGGTGAACCGGCCGGCGGGCAAAGGTCGTTCCAGCCAAATGACGCCCTCGGCGTCATGGAAACCACTCATCACAGGAAACCCTTTCAGGTCGATCAGGTCGATGGACGGACAAGAACCAGCCGCACAGGGACACAGCGGCCGGGCCGGACGGCCCGGGAACGCGCCCGGGGCGCACGCCCGGCCAGCGGGGCCAGCAGCCCGCACAGCGCCCGGCAGGTACGGCCGCGACCCGCGGGCAGGCGGCCGGGGGCGGCAGCCCGTACAGGGACGGGCGGCAGGCAGGCCAAGGCCGCACAGAACAGCAGGCGCAGGGCCCGGCCCGGGGTGGAGACGGCACCGGCGAGCAGCGAGGACGCCCAGGCCGGAGGGTGGAGACGGCACCCCGGCCGGGGGGGCGGACACGCACCCCGGCCGGGCACACAGGACACCGTAGGAACACCAGAACGCCAATCAACCCCCGAACGGGACCCTGCGGCACGGTGTGCAGCAGACTCCCCGGCGGCAGGCGAGGCGCCCCACCGCGGAAGGGACCGGGCCCGGGACAGGCAGCCGGTACCGGCCGGGCAACCCGCACCGGACCTCCCCCCACCCAGATGCCGGACCAGCACACGACCCGGCGCCGGCACGACACCGCAGCAGGTAGGCCCCGGACGCCTGGGCGGGCGCGGTCAACCGCATCTCGGATCGGGCCTCGTGGTCGGTCGCCGGACACGGTCTCGGGCGTGGACCGCGGGCCGTGTCCGGACAGTGCCGCCGGTCAGGAGGCCAGGTCTGCGAGGAGCACGGTGGCGTTGTCCGCGTGGGGACGGGACGGGTCGAGGGCGGTGGAGGCCCGGATGGATGTCTCGACGGCGAGGTCGACGAATGCGCGGGTGCTGTCGGCCGGCCTGTCGCCGTCGAGTTCGGCAAAGAGGTCGCGCCCTGCGTCCAGGTGCGGTTCGTAGGCCCCGTCCGAGGCGAGAACAAGGCGGGCCGGGCCGGTGAAGGGAACGGTTTGCGTCTCGAGTGCGGGGTGCCCGTACCTGGCGAGGGTCATCTCGTCGGAGGCCGTGCTGCCGAGGCACGAGGTGATGGCGTTGCGGTTCCCGCCGTAGGGGCTGGTAGCGGTCGGGGGGTAGACGCGCCGCAGGTTGTGGTCGTCGGTAAGCAAGCGGGCGGCGCCGAGCTCAACCATGTCCATGCCCTCATCTCCGGACTACTCATCTGTGCGAACGTGGTGCGGGCGAAGGGACCCTATCGCCGGACCGCCGGCCCCCCTGGCTGGCGTCCGAACCGAAGGGCCACAGGCCGTTCAGGGGAGCACCCCGCGCCTCGCCTGTTCTCGTCGTGGGCGAGGTGCGACGCCGTGGGACCGGCCGCCCGCCGGCAAATGCCGGGGCGGCCGGTCCCCGATCTGCTTGTCCTCGGCCAGGAGTGAGTGGGACAAGGCCGGACCGGACTCGCGGTACGCGGCCCCGGCCGCCGGTGCGGCGGCCGACGCGGTGCAAGAGCGGGCCGTGCGGATGGAGCGGTGGTCGTCCTGGCTGGTGATGAAGCGAGCGCAGCCGGCGGAAAGGTGGTCAGCGGTGCCGGGTCAGACGGGCGAGCACGGCCGCGAACCAAGCCTTCCGCGCGACGATCTTGGCAGTGAGCCGGTGCCCGGCGCCGACTGTGTCGGCGACCGCCCGAGCGACGTCGGCACGGTGCCGCTTGTTGGCCGACCGGGCGGCATTCCGGGTGTCCCACGTGGAGGTCTCGCCGCAGGAGCAGCGGGCGGAGGACCGGCCGGAGTAGGCGTGTCCGCCGGTGCGGTCAGGACCGATGGCGCCGGGAACAGTGTCCGTCGGGCGCCGCCAGCCGACGGGTGCGGTGGTACGGGTCATGTGTCGGGCCGCCGGGTCGGCGAGCTGCCACAGGGCGGCGTCGAGGACTGCGGCGACGGACCGCTCGGACCACCGGGGGCCGTCGAAGGCGATACGCAGGTACGCGGTCGGCGTGTTGACGGTGATGGTGTGCCGTTCGACGCGGATGGTGGCGCCGGGCACGGTCCACTGCCATGCGCCGTCGCGGCGCCGGACGGGTTCGCGGTTGTCGCGGCGCATCACGGACTGGGCGTGCACCGCGCTACCGTCGAGGGTGGGCGACCGGTCACCGACCGGTGCAGCCGGGGCGTGGTCGAGGATCGCGGCGACCACGGGCGCGATGACGGCCGGGTCGGGACGCCCGTCGGCTGTACGGGAGATGAGCAGTGCGGCCCGTTCGCCTGCCGGCTTGGCCACCGCGATGCGGTTGAACTGGCCGGATCGGGCGAGGATTCGGCCGCCGGGCACGTCGGCCGCAGCGACGGCGAGGGCAGTGAGGAGCGTAGTGAGGGCAGCGGCATGCGCGGGCCGGGGCCGGGTGTGCTCGGCAGGCAGGTAGGCGTTCACGGTCAGCTTCCTTCGGCGTCGGGCGCTGCGCCCGTCCGCGGGGCGCAGCAGTTGGGTGAACGGTTCGGTGGGAGCGGATGAGGAAGGTGGGTCAGGTGCGGCGCCACTGGTCCGGGCAATCGGGGCAGCCACAACGCGGGGTCATCAGGCATCCGGGCCGGCCGGTGCCATGGGCGCGGTCGGGACCTGAGTACGAGGTGAGGCGCGAGTGCCTTTGAGGACCGGAGTGCCGCAGGGGCGTCCCTTCGGCCCCGGGGGCACACGGGGCGGCCGAGCAGCCGGAACACCCGCATCATCGGAGCGCAGCGGCAAGGGGGCCGCGGCCCGGCGGACACACAGCGCACCCTACGAACAGCAGAGCGCCGATCAACCCCCGGCGGCTCAACCGCCGGGCTTGGAATCGGCACGGCGGGCCCATCCGAGCGGATTTGGTTCAGCCCGGGGGCGCCGGGCAGACCGGTGCAGGAGACGTCGGGTCCACGCCTGTCGCGGTGTTGGCGTTCCCCCGCTGCTCAGTTGTTCGCGCGCGGGCACCGAGCAACCCGACCGACCCGACGCGGGCGGGGGCCTGGCGGCCTCCGCCCGTTCTCCCTGGAGCCCCGACGTGTCCACCGCCGACGC
>NZ_JBEZIR010000186.1:0-12306 GCF_040651175.1 Kitasatospora sp. NPDC048540 | reverse complement strand
AGTCCGCTCCCGCCGTCGTCGCCGAGGCCGCACCCGAGACTCCGCAGGAGGCCCCCGCCGAGGCGGACGCCGTCGTCCCCGTGGAGCCGGCGGAGGGGGGGAGGTCCGCGTCGGCCCGTCGCGCCGGTTTCGGCCGGTCAGGGAGCGGCGATTGCCAGCACCGCGTTCTGCCCGCCGAAGCCGAGGGAGTTGCTGAGGGCCAGCTCGATCCGGGTGCCGGTCTCCTCGGTGGCGACCTTGATCTCCAGCTCCGGGTCGAGGGTGTGCAGGTTGGCCGTGGGCGGTACCAGCTGCTGTTCGATCGAGAGCACGGTGAAGACCGCCTCGACGGCGCCGGCCGCGCCCAGCAGGTGTCCGGTGACGCCCTTGGTGGAGGTGACCAGCGGGTCACCGGTCAGGGTGCGACGCAGCATCCGGGCCTCGGCGAGGTCGTTCAGCGGCGTGGCGGTGCCGTGCGCGTTGACGTACTGGACGTCGCCCGCCGAGGCGCCGGCGTCCTCGAGCGCGGTGCGGACCGCGCTCTGCACGCCCAGACCGTCGGGGTGCGGCGAGGTCATGTGGTGGGCGTCGGCGGTGGCGCCGTAGCCGGCGATCCGGGCCCGGATCCGGGCCCCTCTGGCGCGGGCGTCGGCGGCCCGTTCCAGGATCACCACGCCGGCGCCCTCTCCGGCCACGAAGCCGTCCCGGTCCAGGTCGAACGGCCGGGAGGCCGTCGCGGGATCGTCCTCGCGGCGGGAGAGGGCGCCCATCTGGGCGAACCCGGCCATGACCAGTGGGGTGATCATGGCCTCGCTGCCCCCGGCCACGACGATGTCGCAGCGGTCCAGCAGGAGCAGGTCACGGGCGGTGCCGATGGCGGTGGCACCGGAGGCGCAGGCGGTGGCGACCACCAGGTTGGGGCCCTTGGCACCGAACTCGATGGCGGTCTGGCCGGCCAGCATGTTGGGCAGCTGCATCGGCAGCAGCAGCGGGGAGACCCGGGCGGGCGACTCCTCGACCAGCACCCGGTGCTGGGTCTCCACCGTGCCGGGCCCGCCGTCGGCGCAGCCCAGGATGACGCCGACGCGGGCGCCGTCCCAGGTCTGCGGGTCGAGCCCGGCATCGGCGATCGCCTCCCGGGCCGCGACCAGCGCGAACTGGGTGAAGCGGTCCAGCCGGTGGGCCCGGCGGCCGCCGAGCAGCTGCCCGGGATCCCAGTCGGGCACCCGGCAGGAGATCCGCACCGGGTTCCCCTCCAGGGCGGGGTCGAGCGCTGCGGTCGGGCGGCCGGCCCGGACCGCCGCCCAGGAGGCGGCGGTCCCGATGCCGGCCGGGGTGACCAGGCCGAGCCCGGTCACGGCGACGTCGATGCCGGCCATCAGACCCGTGCGCTCCGCTCTTCGATCAGGCGCGCCATGTCACCGATGGTCTCGGCGTCGAGCAGCTCGTCGTCGCTGATCTCGACCCCGAGCTCCTTCTCCAGGACGAGCGAGAGTTCGACGACGGCGAGCGAGTCGAGTTCGACGTCCTCCTTGGTGGCCTCCGGGGTGACCTGCTCCGGGGACACCTTGAGCTTGCTGACCAGGATTTCCTTGAGCGTCTCGAACATCGGACAGTCCTTTCGGGGGTGTGGCGTCAGTGCCCGAGGTCGGGCCAGGTGATGGTGGTGGCGCCCCAGGCCAGCCCGCCGCCGAAGGCGGTGAGCAGCACCCGGTGGCCGGGCCGCAGTTCGCCGCGTTCGGCGGCCTGGGCGAGCAGCAGCGGGATGGACGCGGCGCCGGTGTTGCCGACCCGCTCGATGTTGGACAGCCGGCGTTCGGCCGGGATCTCCAGCCGGTCGGCGACCGCCTGGAGGATCCGGGCGTTGGCCTGGTGGGCGGCGAAGCGGTCGAGCTGGGAGAGGTCCCAGCCGGCCGAGCCGACGGCCTGTCTGGAGGCCTCGGTCATCCGTTCCACCGCGTGCCGGTAGGTGGCCCGGCCGGCCATCTGGAAGTACTCGTCGCCGGGCTTGGGTTCCTGCCGGGCCGAGCGGTGGCGGGAGCCGCCGCCGGGCACGGTGATCAGCTCGGCGTTGTCGCCGTCGCTGCCGAGCACGATCGGTCCGACCGCGCCGGGTTCGTCGGCGTTGCCGGCCCGCAGCACCACCGCGCCGGCCCCGTCGGCGAAGATCACCGCGGTGGTGCGGTCGCCGGGGTCGATGATGGTGGTGAAGGCGTCGGCGGCGATCAGCAGCACCCGCTCGGCCACCCCGGCGGCGATCAGGCCGGAGGCGGTGGCCAGGCCGTACAGGAAGCCGGTGCAGACCGCGGAGACGTCGAAGGCGGCCACCCCGCCGAGGCCGAGCCGGGCGGCGACCGCGGGTGCGGTGGCCGGGCACGGGTGGTCGGGGGTGGTGGTGGCCAGGACGACGGCGTCGACCTGGGAGTCGTCGGCCGACTTCAGGGCCCGTCGCCCGGCCTCCACCGCCAGGTCGGAGGTGGCGGTGCCCGGGGCGACCATGTGCCGGGTGGCGATCCCGGTCCGGGTGCGGATCCACTCGTCCGAGGTGTCCAGCCGGGTGACCAGGTCGCCGTTGGTGACCAGGTCGGGCGGGACGTAGCTGCCGACCCCCACGATGACCGCGGCGCGTCCCGGCGGCGGGCCCGCGGTCATACCGCGTCACCCCCGCCGCTGCTGAGCACCTCGACCGGCAGGCCCATGTACGCCATCCGGGACTCGGCCATCTCGTCGGTCCACCGCTCGGCCATGTCGTAGCGCTGTTCCGGGGTGGTGTCGAGCAGCCGCACGCCCGGCCAGACCTCGTAGTCGCCGATCAGGTCGGCGTGGTCGAACATGCCCTGCTGGAACAGCTCCTCGCGGTGGATCACGAACGGCTTGTCCGGGATCTCGTCCCAGAGCTTCACGCCGGCCCGCAGGATCTCCAGCAGCCGCGGCCGGTACTCGGGGTGGGCGGCAACGTGGTCGCGCAGGATGGTGCTGGCGACCGTCAGGTGGCGGATCTCGTCGATCGCGGTGCCGCGGGAGATCTCCCCGGTGGCCGGGGAGAGCGGGGTCCACTTGCGCTCGCTCAGTTCGGCGGCGGGGGCGAGCACGCCCTCGATCACGATCGCGAAGACCGCCACCCCGCCGATGAAGTCGCCCTGGTCGCGGACGATGTCCAGGGTGAAGTCCTCGACCGGCTGGAGGACCGTGCGCCGGTACTCCGACGCCATCGCGTCGATGTCCTTGAGCAGGGTGGCCTCGGGCAGGCCGAGTTCGACCAGGTGGTTGCGGAAGACCCGGGCGTGCCGGGCCTCGTCGAGCAGCTGGGTGGCGTAGAACTCCAGCTCCGGGATGCCCGGGGCGATGGCCACGTAGTACGACAGCAGCCGGGTGGCGATCTCCTCGGAGAGCCCGCGGAAGCCGAACTCCAGGGTCAGCGCCTCGCGCAGCGGGCCGGGGCGCTTGAGGAACTCGGGCACCAGGGCGCTCTTGTGGTGCCCGGTGACGCCGCGCTCGCGCAGCGTGCCCTGGGCGACCTCGGTGATCCAGTAGGCCAGGTTGCACTCGTCCGGGCCGAGGGTGAGCTCCTTGGCTCCGTCCAGCAGGCCGGGAGCCTCGTCCCAGTCCGCCTCGGGTGCCACTGAACCGGTCATGTCCGTACTCCTTGCTGGGTGGTGTGGCCGGACGGGGTCATTCGCCCGGGGCCGGCTGGAGGGCGCCGGCGAACAGGCCGCCGGCGAAGCTGAGCAGCGGTGCGCCCTCGCCGGTGGCGGCGTGCACCACCTGGCCGAGCAGCACCTCGTGGTCGCCGACCCGGACGCACTCGGTGACCCGGCAGGCGTAGTGCGCCAGCGCGCCGTCCAGCAGCGGGGCGTCCGCGTACGGGGCGGAGGTCCACGGCAGCCCGTCGAACTGCCGGGCGCCGTCCGGGCGGGAGCTGTCGGCGAACCAGCGGGCCACCGGGCCCTGGCCGCCGCCGAGCACGTTGACCGCGAACCGGCCCTCGGCGACGGCCAGTTCGGCGAGGACCGAACCGGACTTCAGGCAGGCGCCGAGGATCAGCGGGGTGAGCGAGACGGTGGTGACGGTGGAGACCGTCGTCCCGTGCAGCCGCCCCTGGTGGCTGACCGTCAGCACCGAGACCGGTGCCGCCAGGTGGCGCAGGGCGCGGCGGCGCAGCTGCGCCGCCGTGGGCGCGGTCCGTACCTCGGCGGCGGTGCTCACCGGGCCGCCGCCGTGGCCGGCTCCGGCGCGGTCTCGGCCCGCACCGCCGCGGCGCGGTGCGCCGGGAGGTGGCCGACCGGGACCGGGTCGAAGGTGTGCGCGATCGGCTTGGGGTGGGCCAGGCCGAGGTCGTCCAGCAGCTTCAGGTAGCCGCTCTGCCGCACCGGCTCGAACGGCAGTGCGAAGGACTTCATGAAGTTGCCGAACAGGCCGCGGTCGCCGAACAGGTGGAACGGGATCACCAGCAGCGCCCACTCCGGCTTGACCAGCCAGCACCAGAGCGCGGCGACCGCGCCCTGGGTGATCAGGCTGTGCATGACGTTGTACGCGATGTAGTAGCCCTTGGCGATCGGCTGCCCGCCGGACTTGCGGAAGGCGATGGCGCCCGGGATGTAGCCGATCAGGTCGATGTAGAGGAACAGCCCGATCGCCGGGAGCCAGCGGACGTCGCCGAGGTGGGCGATCAGCACGCCGGTGGTCACCGCGAAGGCGACCAGGTACTCGGCGCGGTGCAGCGAGAAGGTTCTCGGGGTCTCGAAGGGGTTTGCCTGGTCCATTGCTTCACTCCTGGAGCGACGTGCCGGTGAGAGGGACGGTCAGCGCGCGGCCGCGGCCGGGGTGGTGAGCTCGATGTCGCCGACGATCCGGGTGGCGGCGTACAGGCCGGTGACGGCCCAGGCCACGGTCTCCCGGATGACCCGCTCGGCGATCGGGTCGAGGATGCCCTCCAGGCTCGGGATGCCGAAGTCGAAGTCGGCCTCGAAGTGCACCTGGACGTCGTCGCCGTCCTGGCGCAGCCGCCAGGTGCCGGTGAAGCTGTCGAAGTCGCCGTCGGTCTGCTCGAAGCGGATCTCCAGCTGCTCGGGCAGGAAGGTGTCGGCCTCGGTCCAGCGCAGCAGGCCGCTGCGGAAGTGCAGCTCCCAGCTGGAGCTGCCGACCGGCTCGGGGAGGGTGGAGTGCACGGTGGTGGCCCGCACGTGCGGGGCCAGCTCCGGGTAGCGCTCCCAGCGCAGGACGGCCGCGTAGACGTCCTCGGCGCGCTCGGAGCTCACCACGGCGTCGAGTTCGACGTGTCGCATGGTTCAGTTACCGCCTTCCGGCATCTTGGCCGAGCCCGAGATCAGGTCGAGGGTGGCCTTGTGGAACGCGTCGAGCAGGTACTCGACGTCGCTGTCGCTGAGGATCGCCGGCGGCGTGAAGCGCACCACCGAGCTGCCGTTCATCGAGTGGTTGGCGACCACCCCGTGGTTGAAGAGCTCGATCAGCAGCTCGCCGGCCAGCCCGGCCTCGACCAGCTCGACGCCGATCAGCAGGCCCTGGCCGCGGACGTCCACCACCAGCTCGGGGATGTTGCGGTGGGCGATCTCGGCGATCCGCGGCAGCAGCCGGGCGCCGAGCTCCTGCGAGCGGGTGACCAGCCGCTCCTCCTGGATCGCCTGCACGGCGCCCTGGACGGCCGCCATCAGCAGCGGCTGGCCGGAGAAGGTGGCGGTGTGCACGTACGGGTCCTTGTCGAACGGCTTGAACGCCTGCCGGGTGGCGATGGCCGCCGAGACCGGCACCACGCCGCCGCCGAGCGCCTTGCCGGCCAGCAGGACGTCCGGCTGCACGCCCTCGACGTCCGCGCCCCACCACTCGCCGAGCCGGCCGAAGCCGGTCTGCACCTCGTCCAGGATCAGGAAGCCGTCGAACTCGCGGACCAGCTCCTCGACCCGCTTGAGGTAGCCCTTCGGCGGGATGATCACGCCGCCCTCGCCCTGCACCGGCTCGATGATCACGCAGACCTCGCCCGGGTGGGCGGCCAGCTCGGCGCGGAGCACGTCCTCGTCGCCGTACGGCAGGTGGGTGACGTCCGGGATCAGCGGGCGGAACGGCGCCTGGTAGACCTCCTTGGCGGTGGCCGACAGCGCGCCCAGGGTCTTGCCGTGGTAGCCGCCCTTGAACGAGACGGTGCGCTTGCGGCCGTTGGCGCGGGCCAGCTTGAGGCCGGTCTCGACCGCCTCGGCGCCGGAGAGCGCGAAGTGCACCCGGTCCAGGCCCTGCGGGGTGATCGAGGTGAGCGCCTCGGCGGCACGGGCGACGGTGGGCTCCAGCAGGATCCGGGTCGCCACCGGGTGGGTGTTCAGCTGGCGGGTGACGGCGTCGATCACCAGCGGGTGGCGGGCGCCCATGATGAACACGCCGTAGCCGCCGGCGTTCAGGAAGCGCTCGCCGTCGCTGGTGGTGAGCCAGGCTCCGGAGGACTCGACCTCCATGTGGCTGCCGAACAGCTCGGCGAGCGTCGCCCGGCCCTTGCTGAGGTGGGCGCGGTAGAGATCGAGGATCTCGCCCTCGGTGTCCACCCGGCCCGCGCCGATCGGGGCCTCTTGGATCGCGGTCACGTGGGAAACTCCTTGGTTCGATGCCGGGCGGTGCCGGACGGGCGGTCAGGACAGGTCGAGCGGTTCGCCGTTGAAGTACGCCAGCAGGGCCTCGGCCGCGCTCGCCCGGGACGGCGGGTGGAAGGCCAGCGGGCGGACCGCGACGGCCTGCTTGGCGTGGTCGGCGGAGCGGATGAAGTCGAGCCCGCCGAGCAGCTCCAGGGCCTGGTCGGCGGCGCGGTTCAGCGCCTCCTGGGCGGCGAACCGGGCGACCAGCACCTGGGCGACCGCCTCCTCGCCGCCGACGCCGTCGCGGACCGCGCGGGCGGTGCCCTCCAGCAGGCCGGCCGCCGCCTCGATCCGGATCGCGGCGTCGGTGCGGTCGCCCACGCTGCCGCGGCCGCGCTGCAGCACGTGCTCGACCAGGCCGGAGGCGGCGCCCAGGTAGCCGGCCGAGATCAGCAGCTCGAACCAGACGAAGCCGGCGTTCTGCAGGTCCTCGATCCGGTGCGGGTCCTCCTCCGAGGTGCGCACCACCAGGTCCTCGGGCACGAACACGTCGGCCAGCTGGATCTCGTCGCTCTCCGCCGCGGCCAGCACGTCGTTGCCCCAGAACGGGTGCACGGTCAGGCCCGGGGAGGCGGCCGGGATCAGCGCGAGCGCCAGCTCCGGCTCGCCGCCGGCGCCCGGGACCGCGATCGAGGCGGTCAGCAGGTCCATCGAACCGGCCAGGCTGCACGGCTTCTTGGAGCCGTTGAGCCGGTAGCCGCCCTTGACCGCGACGGCGGTGACGGCCGGGGTGAGGATGTTCTGCTGGGTGCGGCCCTCGGCCCAGCCGGAGGCCATCAGCCGCTGCTCGGGGACCACGCTGTGCAGCAGCGAGAGCTGGGCCTCGGTGAGCCGGCCGGTGTCGTCGTCGGCCAGCGCGTACAGCATCGCGGCGGTGAAGTGGTGCATGGTCACCGCGGCCGCCAGCGAGGGCGACAGCGCGCCGAGCGCCCGCTGCACCCGCACCGCGTCCAGCGGGTCGGCCCCGTGGCCGCCGTACGCGACGGGGACCAGCAGGGCGACGCCGTCGTGCGCCCGGAACAGGTCGATCACCGGGCTGCCGGCGGCCTCCCGCTCGGCGTACGGGATCTCGGCGAGGGCCTTCACCAGCCCGGGGTGGTACCGCTCGCTGGTCTCGCGGGCGGTGTCGAGGGAGCGCATGGCAGGTCAACCTCCAGCGGGGGACGGACAGGGGGGCGGCCCCGGCGGGGGCCTCGGCGGCCGGCGCCCCGGACGGGTGCCCGGGGCGGCCGGCGGTCAGGCGTCGAAGGCGCCGAAGACGGCCTCGATCGGGCTGACGTCGCGGGCGACGCTGACGCCCTGGATGTGCGAGGTCTTGAGCATCGGGTAGTTGGCCTCGCCGTAGACGCCGCCGGTCAGGCCGGTGCCGCCGTGGCTGGGCAGGTACGGCAGGAAGCCGATGTGCGAGTCGTTGATCTTCAGCAGGCCGCCGTTGGTGACCCGCTGCACGAAGGCGTTGATCACCCGGGCGGACTTGGCCCACAGCGAGTTGCGCAGGCCGTACTCGTTGGTGTTCACGAAGTCGATGAAGCTGTCCAGCAGCTGGTCGTTGGGGGCCGCGTCGGGCACCACGATCGGCAGCAGCGGGAAGAAGGTCTCGTGCCGGACCACGTCGTGCTCGCGCGCACCGGCCAGGCCGTTCACCCGGACCACGGTGGGCTGCAGGAACACACCGGTCTCGGACGGCGTGCCGTCCACCTCGGTGCGCCGGCCGCCGGTGACCAGCTCGGAGCCGAGGTCGAGGGTCTGCTTCAGCAGGCCGAAGAACTTCTCGCTGCGCCGCACCGGCGAGAGCAGCACGTCCTCGTCCTCCGGGTAGCCCGGCTTGACGGTGGCGACCTGCTTCTTGACCTCCTCGATCAGCTCGTCGGCGATCGCCGGGTGCGCCAGCACGTAGTTGGGCACCATGCAGATCTGGCCGGAGCCGTAGAAGGACTCCCGGATCGCCTCGGCCGCGTACTTGAGGTCCGCGCCCTCCCAGATGATGATGCCGTCGTTGCCGGCCAGCTCCAGGATCGGCTTCTTGCCGTGGGCCACGCACTGCTCCTGGAAGCGCAGGCCCTCCTGGCTGCCGCCGATGTAGAAGATGTCGTTGACCAGCGGGCTCTCCACCCAGCGGTCCAGGGTCTGCTTGGGGTTGCTGCAGACCGCGTTGAGCACCCCGGGCGGGGCGCCGACCTCGTCCAGCAGCGGCGCCACCACGTCGCGCAGCACCCACATGGTGGACAGCGCGATGGAGCGCGGCGCCCGGACGATCACGGCGTTGCCCGCCATCAGGGCGAGCACGGCGAGCGCGGCGCTGGGCGCCGGGGCGTTCTGCGGCGGGTTGAACGCGACCACGCCGTCCGGCTGGCGGCGGACGATCAGGCGGCGGCCGTTGTGGTCGAACTCGGTGTGCATCCGCTGCCGGTACCAGTCGATGCTCTCCTCGCTGTACACCTGCAGCAGGCAGCTGAGCTCCCAGCGGGCCAGCTTCACCGGGTGCGCCTCGGAGACCAGCATGTCGACGAACTCGTCCTGGCGGCGCAGCAGTTCCTCGCGGAACAGGGTGCCGAGGCGCAGCCGCCGCTCGAGCGGTACGGCCGCCCAGCCGGGGGCGGCGGCCGCGGCGGCCTCGGTCGCCAGGTCGATGGCGGCGTCGCCGGCGATGGCGCAGCGGCCGACCACGTACGGGTGCTGGGCGGCGTCGGAGTCCGGGTCCTGTTCGAGCGCGCGCTTCAGGCTGACGCTGGTGAACACGTCCTCCAGCAGCGAGCGGGCGCTGACCGTGTAGACCCAGCCGTCACCCTCCACGTCCTTTCCGGCGATGTACAGCTGGTAGCTGCTCAGCGGCTTTTCCCGACCGCCGGAATTACCGGGAAGAATCCCCGACGCCGTTTCGTCAAGAAGCATGATCAGGCCCTTCCGAAGGCACGGTTCCATGTCCGAATCGACTTGATGGTGACAAGCGGGTCTGACCCGCGCCTGACACGGAACTGATGCCGCCGGCCGGCGCCCGGCCGCCCCGGAACGCCGGAAGCCCGGCCGCCTTGGGAACGCGGCCGGGCTTGGCGGAACAGGCGGAGAGGGCAGGATTCGAACCTGCGCAGGCGGGCGTGACCACCCGGCCGGGGCCTGGGCCCCGGCCCCCGATCAACCACTCCGGGCACCTCTCCGTGTTTTCGGCCCGGTTTCCCGCGCCGTTCACGGGAACGAGATTGCCAGCAGTTCCTGATGCCCGGCTGACGTATCACTGACATCGCATCACCAGGTTTATCCAGCCCTTCCTCCCGCCATTTCCGAGTGCTGTACTTGTTTTACCGCCACCGTCCCCGAAGGGAAATCACATGTCACCGTCCGCCGCGACCGAGACCGGGAGCCAGGTCCTGTCGGCCGTCTCCACCCACACCCGGTCCGAGAACCCGAGCTCCTTCCTGGCGCTCAACTCCGGCAACAGTGTCTTCACCACCCCGGGCGCCGACGGCGTCGCCGTCTACCGGCGCACCGGCCGGCACCTGGTCCAGTTCGGCGGCCCGTTCGCCTCCGAGGAGACCTACGACCTGCTGCTCGACGGCCTGGTGGATCACGCCCGCAGCGAGGACCTGCGGCTGGTCGCCGTCCAGCTGCAGCGCTCGGACGCCGAGCGCTACGCCGCGCACGGCTTCACCGTCAACCAGCTCGGCGCCTCCTGGGCGGTCCACCTGCCGGACTTCAGCCTGCGCGGCACCCGCTTCATGCAGCTGCGCAACAAGATCTCGCGGGCGTTCCGCAACGGGCTGCAGGTCGAGGAGGTGCCGGCCGAGCAGTGGCAGGACGGCATCGCGGAGATCGACGGCGCCTGGCTCGGCTCGAAGGGCGACCACGCCCGGCAGCTGGAGTTCCTGGTCGGCCAGATCGGCGGCCCGGCCCAGGCGCACCGGCGGCTGTTCGTCGGCACCATCGACGGCGCCCCGGTCGGCTACATCTCCTACTCCCCGGTCTACGGCAGCCGGGCCGGCTGGATGCACGACCTCAGCCGCCGCATCCCGGGCGGCTCCCCCGGTCTGATGGAGGCGATCAACTCCACCGCCATCGACGTGTTCCGCACCGAGGGCGTGGACTGGCTGCACTTCGGCTTCACGCCGTTCACCGGCCTCGGCCAGGAGAACGAACTGCCCGGCTACAGCCCGTCGTTCCAGTGGCTGATGCACTTCCTGTGGGCCGAGGGCGAGGCGATCTACCCGGCGCAGACCCAGCTCGCCTACAAGGACAAGTGGGCGCCGGACGTGCTGCTGCCCGAGTACGTGGCCTTCCACGGCCCGGCCTCGCTGGCCTCCTTCGCGCACATCTTCCGCGCCTGCAACGCCTTCTGACCATCCAGACCGACCCCGAGCGCCCGCACCGCCGGGCCGAGCATCCGAGGAGAGCACTCATGACCCAGCAGGATCCCTCCACCGACCAGCTGAAGCAGTCGGTCGTGGAGTCGTTCATGGCCATCATCGGCGCACCGGACGACCTGGACACCGCGCGGGCCGCGGACGACGTGGTGAGCGCCCTGGACGCCCGCCTGATCACCGAGGCGGCCGAGGCGGCCTGCGCCTGACCCGCACCACCCGGTCGCACCGCCCGACGGCGCGGTGCCGCGGCCCCCGTCCGGGCCCGCGGCGCCGCGCCGCCCGCGTCCCCGAGCCGTCCTGGCCGGCGCGCCGCCCGCCGCCCGCCGCCCGTCGCGCACCCTGAGGAGTCGGAGCCATGTCGACCTCGTCCTCCCCGCACCGCCCGGCCGTCCGCCTGCGGCTGCTGCCCCCGCACGCCCACCGGGCCCGCCGGGCCCGCCGGAGCCCCGGCCCGGCCGGTCTCCCCCGCCGGCTGCTGCTGATCGCGGCGGACGCCGGGCTGGCCTTCGCGATCGTGCTGCCGGCCGTCCAGCTCGCCCTCGGGCTCTACCACCTGGTGCTCGGCTGATCCCGCGCCAATGCCCCGGGGCCCGGCTCCGCGTCGCCGTCTGGCGGACGTGGTGCCGGGCCCCGGGGGTGCGCTCGTACCGGAGGAAGAATCGGGTCGGGTCAGCTGGTGCGGCTCTCCTGGGCGAGGAAGGCCGCCATGGCCGTGACCGTGGGGTGCTCGTAGGCCACCGCGGGCTCCAGGTAGAGCTCGAACTTCTCCTCGATGTCGCCGAAGAGGCTCAGCGCGGCCACCGAGTCCATCCCGAACTCAGCGAACGGCATCTCGGTGTTGATCTCGTTCTCCGGGCGGGAGAGGTAGCTGCTGAGCCGCTCGACCAGCCAATCGCGGATGTCCTGCTCCACCTGCTCAAGGTGAATCGATCCCTGGACTGTCATCAGATACTCCTTCGCAGTGGCGTCTCGCCGCAGGGTGCACCCACGCCCTCAAGGGCCACTCGAACGGATCTGGATCTGCCGGTCGTCAGGCCGCCGTGCGCCAGCTGCGCGGCGACGGGTAGTCGATGCCGACCGGCCGCAGCCAGGCCTGCGCGCGGCTGCGGGTGCGCTCCTCGGCGCCGGCCCGCGCGGCCAGCACCGCGGCCAGCACCACGGTCAGCGCGGCCAGTTCCTCGTCGGTCGGTGTTCCGCGTTCCACGACGATGTTCATCCGGGTCCCCTCCGGGGGCTCAGGCGGGCGGGTTGCCGTGCTTGCGGCTGGGCAGGTCGGCGTGCTTGGTGCGGAGCATGGCGAGGGCTGAGGCGAGGACGGTGCGGGTCTCGGCCGGGTC
>NZ_JBEZIR010000185.1:0-12547 GCF_040651175.1 Kitasatospora sp. NPDC048540 | reverse complement strand
CGGTTCTTCCGCGACACCGGCTGGATGGTGCACGTGCCCCGCCGGCTGCAGGAGCGGCGGATAGCCCTCGCGAGGGCCACCGACGCACTGCAGCAACTGCACGACCGCGCCCCCACCACCGCCGAACTCGCCGAACACCTCGGCCTGAGCGAGGAGGAGGTCCGCGAGGGCATCATCGCCAGCCGGGCCCAGACCGCCGACTCACTCGACATGGGCGCGAACTCGAACACGGACGAGAGCTCAACCCTCGGCGACCGGATCGCGTTCGAGGAGCAGGACTTCGAACTGGTGCTCAGCCGCGAGGCCCTCAAACCCGCCATCGCCGCACTGTCTGAGCGTGACCGCGAGGTCCTGTCGCTGCGCTTCGGCTCGGAGCTGACCCAGGCCGAGATCGGCGAACTGCTCGGCTTCTCCCAGATGCACGTCTCCCGCATGCTCAAGCGCATCCTCGACACCCTGCGCACCGCGCTGCTGACCGAGGAGTGACAGCAGCACGCCGGGCCGGGATTCGCACCGGACAACGGGTGCAGCGGTCTTCGTGACGTGGTCGGCCGGGCCGCTTCGGGCTGGCCGACCAGACACACCTCGAGAATCCCCGGCCACGGCGGAAGCCCTCTGGGCGCGCCGGGCATTTTCGGGCCCCGGGGGACAGCGTCCGCTCGACTCCCGGTTACGGCCCTCCCGTCGTGCGCCGCCGTCGGCATCCCGGGCCCCGACGGCTGAGCCGACCGCCGGCCTATCTCCGGTGCGCCGAGAGGGGCCGGATGCAAAGGCCGGACCGACGGGATGGATACAGCCGCGGACACCCGCTCCATGGGCGCGGGAAGGCTCCACCGCCATGGCCGTAGGCGACCGGGAACAGGGAGAAGCACATGATGGGCCACTCGCACGCCGTGAGCGGAGCGCTGGTGTTCGCGGCTGCGGCACCCTTTCTGCCACCGCTGGTGATCGGCCGCCCGCTGCAGCCCGGAGAGGTGCTCCTGGGCGCCGTCCTGAGTGCGGGCGCGGCGCTTCTCCCGGACCTCGATCATCACGATGGAACCCTGGCGCACCTCTTCGGACCGTTCTCACGGCTCGCGTGCCGAGCGATCGCCCGGCTCTCGGGAGGACACCGGCACGCCACCCACTCCTTGGTGTTCGTGGCGCTGGCAGGAGCGGGGAGCCGGGCGGCCGTGGAGCGCTGGGAGCGCGGATTCACCGACGGCCTGACGTTCACTCTGCTCCTCTTCGCCGTCCACGCCCTCCGCTCGCACACCTCCGGGCGCTGTGCGGACTCGCGGGCCACCACCGTCGGGCTGGCCGCGATCGGGACGGCCTCGGCCCACACCTGGCTCCCCGGGACCGGTACGTGGCTGCCCTACGCGGTGGTGATCGGAACGCTCACCCACGTCCTGGGGGACTGCCTCACCCGGCAGGGCGTGCCACTCCTGTGGCCGTACCGGCGGCGGTTCGAGATAGTGCTGATCAAACGGACGGGCAACCGCTTCGAAACCCGCTTCCTCGTACCGGTCATGACAGCCGGCACGCTCGTGCTGGTCTGGCTGGCGGCCTTCGCGCCGACCGCCCTCACCGGCTGAGCACCGCGTGCGGCCCGACCTCGCCGCCTGGACGCACCGTGCACGGCACAGAAGCCGTACGCCTGCGGATTCCGGGTAGACGGCCACCGGCAGACGCAGAGAGCAGGCATCGGGAGGCAGCACATGAGCAGCAGCAACGGGCTGGGCACCGACACGGTGGCGCGGGGTGTGGACATGGTGCGCGAGCGTGCCGTCGAGGCCGCGCGCGGCACGCGCACGGCTGCCGACAGCGGGCTCGAAGCGGTGCATCGCGCCTTTGAGACCGCCGTGAGCAGGGCAGCCGGCCCCGAGCACCGCGTTGCCAGGGCGACGGACGCGTGCGTCCGTCGCGTGCGCGGCACAGCGGCAGCGGTCAGGCGGGGCACCGCTGGGGGAGGGGGCGGCGCTGGAGCGCCCTGGACCAGCAACGCGGTGGTGGTGGTGACCGCGGCTGCCGCCGCCGCACTGCTCGGGGCGACGGTGTGGCTTCTCAGCAGCCGCCGTGCCCAGCGGCTCCCTCACTCGCTTGCCGACCAGGCCGACGCGGGGCGGTCCGCCCGACCTTCGCCTCCGAGCACCGCTGACGTCCGGGCACGTGGTGAGGCAGACAAGTGAATCACCCGGCCTCTCGCCGTCACCCGATCGGGCGCTCGGGCGTTTCCATCCGGACAGAGGGGTCATACGAATCCCATGGGTAGCTATGTCATCACCATTCCCGGGACTCTCCGTCGTCCGATCGACAAGGACGCGAAGCAAGCGGTGCTGGCCGCGGTCAGGGGCACCGACCCGGAACGGGTCGGAGCCGAGGTGCCGGATCTCGACGTGCTGACCGTCGACAATGCCGAGCACACCTTCGTTCTGCGCCTGGAGGTCGAAGCCGCCGACCGGACCGAGGCCGGCGCCGCCGCACTGGCCGTCGCTTCCCGGGCCTTCGGCCGGGCGGGATACCGCGACGGCGAAGTCACGGCCGGTGAACCGGTCGTCACGGGAATCGACATCGGCTGACGCGGTGCATCCCCACCGCCGGACTCGGCCTGCCGCTTCGCCTGCGAGGCGATCGGTCAGGAGCCGGACCTCGGGGGTGGGCAGCGCGGTGATCACCGCAAGGCATCGACAGGATGGCGCCGACCGTTTCGACCAGCCGGACGGTGAGTGGCGGCGCCGGCAGCTGGTGAAGCAGCCACAGCGGATCGGTGAGCGCGGTCGTCGGCACAGGATGACCGGCCTGCGGGAGGTACTCCCGGAACGGACCGCTCGGCCTGTGGCGGCGACCGACTGCGGGATCGGGAGCAGCGAGACGCTCGGCAAGTCTCGGCCCATCAGCCACTCGACAGCTGGACCGTGCGCCGGACATCCGCGAGCGGGATGCCCGGCGCACGATCTTGACGACGATGAGTGCGGTGGCGAGGGAGAAGACCGAGTTGGTGCGGCCGCGCAGCACGATCGCGCCGCCGGCATCGAGGCAGTCCTGTTGCCAGAGGCTGTGGAGGCGGTCGTGCACTTCGGACTCGGCGAGGCCACCGATCCGCGCCAGGTGATCGACCTGCTTTCGCGGCCCTTTCGAGGCTCATTCGCTGCGGGCCGCGTCGGTCGCGGGTGGGGGAGTAAGCCGGAGGCATGGATCGCTCCGACTGCGGCGCGGGGCCGGGGTCCGGCGAGGTGCCGGAGCTGTGCGACGCGTGCGGCCGCCTGGTTCCGGTCCGGCACCTGGTGATGCTGCGGGTGCCGGACTCATCGGCGGTGTCGGGGGACGCCCGGTTCGACGGCGAGCGGCTGCTGCGTGCGTGCTGCGACGCGCACCTGATCGCGCTCGCCGTCGGTTACCAACACCGCCCCTTCGTACCGGAGGAGCTGTGGTCCGGACAGATCACCCGTGCGGTGCGCCTGCTCGGACCGCTGGGCTGGGAGGAGATGTACGACCGGCTGATCGCGATGACGGGCCTGGGGGAGGAGCAGGTGATGCGGGCGGTCGCCTGGCAGGAGGAGCACCGCCATCCTTCCGGGCCGTCCACCGGTTGAGGCAGCCGCCCGACCGAGGTCGTCGCGGTCGGCGCCCACACCAGGGGCGATGTCAACGCACCGGTGGAGCAGGTCCAGGTCCTGATCGGTCAGCTTGTCGTCGGCCACATGCCCTCCCGGGAACCCACCTGGTGCCACCGAGCCTCGGACCGGGCGGCGCCGCCGGCGACCGGGAGCACCTGCCGGTCCCCGGCCGGGGCGGTGTCCGGCTCGCCCAGCGCGCGGAGCAGGGCACCGGCCGCGTTGGCCGCGAGCGCCCGGCCCATCATCGCGTCCAGCCGTCCTGCGGGCCGGCGGACACGGAGGAAGATCTGCTGCGCGAGCCACAGGGCGGGGCAGCGGCTGGGCCGGGCGGAATTCGCGACCATGTCCGGGATCGTCATACCGGTATGAACGCCGTTCGGCCCGACGGGTTACGTGCCCGGCAGGCAAAGTGGCGAGCACTCTGCGCAGTCACCGGTTGGCCGGCCAGGTCGGTGGACGGCGGCAGGAGAGCCAGTGACGTCCCGTGGTCACCCCGCGCCGGGCTGCTCGCCGGCGGGGGCGCCCAGTTCACGGTCGCCAGTCCCGCTGATCGACGTATGGCCGGTGGCGGGCCGACCGCGCATCAGTACGCCCTGCGCGCGTACTGCCTCCACGGCCGCGGCCGTCTCGCGCAGCAGCTTGTCCGCCACCTCGTCCGCCTCGCCCTCGGTCGCGACGTCACGTTCCGTGATGTTCGTGTTGATGGCCTGCACCTACCCTGGCGTGGGGAGGGCATCCCGTGACCAGCCGAACTGGTCAGGCGCGGCCACACGTGGGGCAGGGTCCGGTTCCGACCGCGATGCCGTCCTGCGGACTCGACAGGTCGGGCCGCGCCGGCCCGCAACTGTTGCCGACCGAGCGCGCCGAGCGACGGCGGCCACCCCGGATTCCCCATGGCCAGCCCGTTACTGATGCAACGGTGGGTGACCGCTGTCGGGCCGCACGTCGTCGGCCCTGGGCCCGTGGCCAGCTGGCGCCTTCCAGCTCGGCCATTGCATCCCGGGCCTGCGTGGCCAAGACGGTGACGACGTCGACCGCCTGGCAGGCCGACACCGGGGGGATCACCCCTCGCGCCACGTCGCGCCGGAAGTCCTGACGTTCAGTCAGATCGCGCGTCAACTCGGTTTCCCGGCGGCAGTATCCGCACCAACCACTCCCGGCCCCCGCACACGCCGCTCAGCATCCCGAGCCCGCCCGCTCCGGAGAACGGCCGCCGCAAGCGCACCCCTGGCTGCCCCTCCCATCGGCGCCAACACGATCGGGTGCCGCACCCCAGCCACTCCGTCACCGATGCCATGGCCTCCAGGAACGCCCTCAGAGCGATGAGCCGGGCAGGACTGGGAGCAGACCTGGCATCCTGGATCCTTGTGCCGCCCTCACCCAGCTGCGCGCCGACGGGTTCGACGTCCGCGACGAGGACGTCGCCCGACTCTCCCCGTTGTGCGGCACCACGTCAACATGCTCGGACGGTACTCTTTCCAGCTGCCGGAGCTTGCGGGCGGGATGCGGCCGCTGCGCGACCCGCACACCGCCGACGAGCAGTGATGACGCTCCGGCGGCACTCCCGGTCGCCCCACATTCACGACAGAATTCTTCGGTCGCCCTGTCGATTCTCCTGCCGGCCGTTCGTCATACCTGCGCAACCAACCCGATGCACGAGGAGCGCACCGTGAAGTACCTGCTGCTGATCAACACCCCGTCGCCCGATTCCACCGAGGAGCGGCCGGCCCAAGGACCGACCGTGGAAGAGTTCATGGCGTTCGAGAAGGCCGTCTCCGATGCCGGCGTCAAGCTCGACGGAAACGCCCTGGACACCTCGAACGCGACCACCGTACGTGTCCGTGTCAATGGTGAGCGCGTCGTGACCGACGGGCCGTTCGCCGAGACCCGGGAGATCGTCGGCGGCTATTACCTGCTCGATGTTCCCGACCTGGATGCCGCGCTCGACTGGGCGGCTCGGTGCCCCGGGGCCCGGTACGGCACCGTCGAGGTCCGCACGGTCTGGGAGCCGGATCAGTCGTGAACCAGCAGCGAGCGGCCCGCTCCGTCGAGGCGGTGTTCCGCGAGGACCGGAGCCGGCTGCTCGCTCTGCTCGCTGCCCGGTTCGCAGACCTCGACCTTGCCGAGGAGGTCGCCTCCGACGCGATCGAGGCCGCGCTGGAGCGGTGGCCGGTCGACGGAGTGCCGGACAAACCACTGGCGTGGCTGCTCACCACGGCACGCCGCAAGGCCGTGGACCGGATCCGGCGCGACCGCACATACGCGCAGCGGCTGGCGATGCTGCAGGTGGAAAGCGACCGTGCCGTCACTGCGGTCCCCGTAGAGCCCGGCTTCGATGACATCCCCGACGAGCGGCTGCAACTGTTCTTCACCTGCTGCCACCCCGCGCTCTCACCGGAGGCACGGGCCGCGCTGACACTACGCTTTCTCGCGGGCCTGACCACACCCGAGGTCGCCCGGGCATTCCTGGTGCCCACCGCGACGATGGCCCAGCGCATCGTGCGCGCCAAACGCAAGATCCGCAGTGCGCGCATCCCCTTCCGCGTCCCGGGAGCGGACGAACTGCCCGCGCGCCTGCCCAGCGTGCTCCGGGTCATCTACCTCGTCTTCACCGAGGGGTACGCCGCCAGCTCCGGCAACGACCTCCTCCGCCCGGACCTGGCCGACGAAGCCATCCGGCTCGCCCGGATCCTGCACCGGCTGCTCCCCCGAGAACGCGAAGTGACCGGGCTGCTCGCGCTTCTCCTTCTCACCGACGCCCGGCGCGCGGCCAGGATCGACGCTGCGGGAGGCCAGGTGCTGCTCGAGGACCAGGACCGTGCTCTGTGGGACGCCGACCTCATCGCCGAGGGGCAGCGGCTCGTCGTGCCGGCCCTGACCGGTCCCGGCGTCGGACCGTACGCGGTGCAAGCGGCGATCGCGGCGCTGCACGACGAGGCGGCCAGCTTCGACACCACCGACTGGCCGCAGATCGTCGCGCTCTACGACGTGCTGCTCCGGATCGAGCCATCCCCGCTCGTCGCGCTGAACCGGGCCGTCGCCATCGCCATGCGCAACGGCCCCGAGGCAGGCCTCACCCTGCTGGACTGCCTTACCGAGACCGAGGAACTGCGCGGCTACCACCTGCTTCCCGCAGCACGGGCCGACCTGCTCAGAAGACTGGGCCGCACCACCGAGGCGGCCGCCGCCTATCGGGCCGCCCTCGACCTCGTCGGCAACGAACCGGAGCGAGCCACGCTCGCCCGCAGACTCGCGGAACTCACCGATCGCTGATCGGCCCGTCGCCGCCCGCGCCGACGGCAACGCCACCACCCGGCGCACCCGCACCGTCCGGCCGGCCGCGCCGCGCGACCGCGGGCCGCGCGAGCCCGATGCCGGTCGCGGACGTGTTCCTCGCCCTGGCCGCCGCCCACGGCTGGACCCTCGGCACCGCCGGCGGACGCCCGCGCGACCACTGGCCCGAGGTCGTCGGCCCGGCCGCCGCTGCCCACTGGCACCTCGCCGTCTACGACCCGGCCACCCGCCGCCTGCGCGTGCCCGCCGACGCCCCGGCCTAGCCGCCCGGCTGCGCCCCAGCGTGCGCCGCATCCTCGCCGCCCTCGAGCAGTTGCGGCCCGGAACCGTGATAGCTGTCGACGTCCGCGTCGGCCCCGCCCGCGTGGTGCAGCCCGACCAGGGCCCCGACGACCGGCCCACCATGAGGCCGGCCCGGCCCCCGTTCACCGACCGCCACACCTACCAGGAGCTGCGCCGCCGGACGCGCGAGGACGCCACCGCCCGCCGAGCCGCGCTCGACGAAGCCGCAGGTGCCCGAGAGGAGATCCTGCGCCGGACCTACAACTGGCTGCGCGAGCCCGAGCACGCCCACCGACCCGCGATCGTGGACACCCGGCCACCGACGCCGACCAGCACGCCCGCCAGCAGCGCCAGCGCCACCGCGCCGCGCTCTCCGTCGCCCGCGCACCCCGCTGCGCACCGCCAATCGCGCAACACCTCGTACCAGCGCGGCGTGACCGGACTCTGCGGCCCGCCACCACGGCGGCCGCCCTGGCACGCCGGCCGATGTGTTCTCCGCGGTCGTGGCGTTCCTGGTCGACCTGCGTGAAACCCCCTTCCCGTACCTGAGCATGCCGGTCCCCGGCCGGCCGGGGACCGGCATCTCGGGCTGGTGGAGTACACGGTGAACGAGCAGCAGGATCCGCCGCGGGCCCCGGGAAGAGACTCGTCTCGGCTGACCCCCGCACAGGCGGGGGTCAGCCGGCCCTGCGGTGGGCAGCGGTCATCGTGCCGACGACGTGGCCGGTGGGATTCGTGGCCCGCGGCACGCACTCGTCCGGGCGGCGTCATTGCTGATACCGCTGGTAGGGAGCGGCCCCGGACGGTCGACGGAACCGGCCCGGAAGCGGAGCGCACCGGCAGGCGGCGTGCGCTCCGCCCAGGCATGTTCGATCCAGTCGGCCGTCAGCGGTCGGGCGAGAACCGGCGGATGCCGCCGCTTCGGGCCGAGTGGCATGAAGCCTTCCGCAGCACGCAGCCTGCCACGAGACCGACCGGCACCGGCCGAACCGGTACCCCCGAGCGGACCATCCGGGCCTGTGTTCCTGCGGCGTGCCCGGAGCGAACCGCTGCCCGCCCCGCGTGGGCTGTGATCTCCCTCGGCGCGACCTGCCCAGGGTGGGCCCTGACCGGGATGGAGCCACTGGTCTCCCCGGATCGGACTGTGAGGTGGAGCAGGCCGGTGCACGCCGGCCTCGGTCGGGTAGCCGGCCTGCTCGGCCGTCAGGTGCGCGGCGGACGGGTGGCCGTGTCGAGGTAGAAGGCGTCGATGGTCTGGACGGCCTGCTCGAACTCGTCCAGATTGACGGGCTTGGTCACATACGCGTTGGCATGGCTGCTGTAGGCGCCGGTGACGTCGTCGGGAGCGGAGGACGTGGTGAGGACGACCACGGGGATGGTCCTCAGGTCCTCGTCCGTCTTCAGGACCTTCAGCAGGTCACGGCCGTTCATCCGCGGCATGTTCAGATCGAGGACGATCAGGTCCGGGCGCACGGTGCCGGGTGCCCGAAGGTGCTCCAGGGCGGCGAGTCCGTCGGTGACCTGAACCAGATTGCGAGCCCCTCGCTCGGACAGGGCCTCCTCGATGAGCATGGCATCGGCCACATCGTCCTCGACGAGCAGGACGTCGAAGGGACGGGCGGGGCTGGTCATCATCGGACGCTCCGTAGGTGCCTCGTTGGAATGGTCAAAGATTCCCGGCCAGCGACGCCGGGCACCCTGGCGGGTCATCCCGCAGGCCGCACCGATCTGCGGATAGCCGGCGCCCGCCCGGACCGCTGCCACCGCGGCATTCCGCTGGAGCCGCTCGGTCGCCTGCTGAAGATGGTCCAGCATGTGCAGCATGGACAGTGGACGCGCCGGGCCGTCCCCGGTCTGCGGTGACGACTGGTCCAACAGCTCGAGCACCAGGCGCCGGGCCAGCCTGCCGACCACCGCGTCCGCGACGGCGGCCGTCTCATCTTGCGTCGTACGCAACACGAAGTTCTTGCCAGGCATACCGGCACCATAGGGCCATTGATGACCCTGCGACAACATTCATTGTCGGCTGCCCTCTACAGTGTGCGCTGCGCCGGTTTGAAGGCGACCGTCACGGTGGAGGGTTGGGACATGACCGGCGAAGAACGGCTGCCTAGGACACGGTGGGTCTCCACCTGGACGACCCGGCGGTGGCTACGCGTCGGAGCAGCCGTCGCCCTGGTGGTCCTCGCCCTGCTCGGGGTGACCGGGGCCTGGGTCCTTCAGCGGACCCAGACCATCAGCACCGACCTCGTCGACGTCAAGTCCCCGGCGCTGTCCACCGCGTTCCGCCTGGAATCCGCGATGCTCAACCAGGAGACCGGAATCCGCGGCTACGGCCTCACCGGATCAACCGAGTTCATCGCTCCCTACCAGCAGGGACTCGCCGACCAGGAAGCCCAGGCGGCGCACCTCGCAGACCTGTTGAAGGACGACGCCCCGGCGCTGGAGGACCTGGCCGACGTCCAGCAGGCGATGTCGGCCTGGCAGGAGCAGATCGCCCGGCCGGTCGCGGCCTCCCCGCCCGGTGCTCCCTCCGCGGTTGCCACCGCCCTCGCCGCCCAGGGCAAGCAGGCATTCGACACCGTACGGGCCGAGCTGAGCAGCCAACAGGACCGGCTGCGCGCGGACCGTACCCGCGCGAGGGACGACCTGGTGTCCACGCTGGCCCTGCGCAACTGGGTGTTCGGCACCATCGCGATCCTCATCGTGCTCCTCGCGGCCCTGGTCTTCGAAGGGCTGCGCCGCGGCATCAACCGGCCGCTGGAACGACTCGGCGCGGACGCCCGCACCATCGCCGGCGGCGACTTCGACCACCCCATCACCTCCACCGGCCCCGCCGACCTGCGCCGCCTCAGCGCCGAGATCGACTTCATGCGCCGCCGCCTCGTCCGGGAGCTGGCCTACACCGAGCAGGCGCGCCTGCGCCTGGACGCCCAGGCCGCCGACCTCCAGCGCTCCAACACCGAGCTGGAGCAGTTCGCCTACGTCGCCTCCCACGACCTGCAGGAGCCGCTGCGCAAGGTCTCCAGCTTCACCCAGCTCCTCAAGCGCCGGTACGGCGGTCAGTTGGACGCCAAGGCCGACCAGTACATCGAGTTCGCCGTCGACGGTGCGAACCGGATGCAGACCCTCATCAACGACCTCCTCGACTTCTCCCGCGTCGGGCGCCTCCACCACGCCCACCAGGAAGTCGACCTGGACAAGACGCTGGAGCAGACACTGGCCGCGCTGAGCGTCGGCATCGAGGAGTCCGGGGCCCGGATCACCCACGATCCACTGCCGACCCTGGTCGCCGACCCCACCCAGATGGGCATGCTCTGGCAGAACCTGATCGGCAACGCCGTCAAGTTCCGGCGCCCCGGCGAGGAACCCCGGATCCACGTCTCGGCCGAACGCGAAGGCCCGCTGTGGCGCTTCACGGTCACCGACAACGGCATCGGCATCGCACCGGAGTTCGCCGAGAAGGTCTTCCTGATCTTCCAGCGGCTGCACACCAAGGACGCCTACTCCGGCAGCGGCATCGGCCTGGCCATGTGCAAGAAGATCGTCGAGTTCCACGGCGGAACGATCGGCATCGACCTCGACCATCCGGACGGCACCCGCATCACTTTCACCCTGGCGCCCGAGCCGCCACAACTCCCCGGCCCCTCCGCGATTCCGGAAGCGGACCGTGCCGAACAGGAGCAGCCGCGATGACCGCAGCCGTGGCGGCCTCCGCAGGGACGGCCTCCGAAGGACCGCTGTACCGCATCCTGTTGATCGAGGACGACCTGGGTGACGCCCTCCTGGTGGAGGAGCTCCTGCACGACACGGGGCTGCGCTTCGAGCTGACCACCCGGTCCACCCTCACCGAGGCCCGCAGCGCACTGGCCGCCGGTGCGACCGACTGCATCCTCCTCGACCTGCACCTGCCCGACGCCGCCGGCATCGCCGCTGTCACCGCCGTCCGCGCCCTGGCCCCGCACACGGCGGTCATCGTCCTGACCGGCCTGTCCGAGGCCAAGGCAGGCACCGACGCGATGGCCGCCGGTGCCCAGGACTACCTGGTCAAGGGGAAGGTCGAGGCGGAGCTTCTCCACCGCACGGTCCGCTACGCCGTGTACCGCAGTGAGACCGAACGCGCCGGCATCGAGGCCCAGGCGGCCCGCCTCCGGGCGGAGGAGAACGCCCGCCTGGAGCGAGGACTGCTGCCGCCGCCGATCATCGACACCTCCACGGTGACGGTGACCACCCGCTACCTGCCGGGCACCGCCATGGCCCTGCTCGGCGGGGACTTCCTCGACGTGGTGGAGGGCGACGACGGCCTGCTGCACGCCGTCGTCGGAGACGTCAGCGGACACGGCCCCGACGCCGCCGCGCTCGGTGTCTGCCTGCGCATCGCCTGGCGCTCCCTCGTTCTCGGCGGACACCGCGGCGACGACCTGCTCAACCTGATGGAACGCATCCTGGTCGCCGAACGGGTCAGCCAGTCGCAGTTCGCCACCTGCACCCTGCTCACTCTCGACCAGAAGGCCGCCACCGCGACCCTGCACCTCGCCGGCCACCACGAACCCCTCATCACCACCGCCGAGGGCACCCGCCAACTGACCGCGGCCCACGGCATCGCCCTCGGCATCATGCCCGGACTACGCAGCTGGCCCCTGACGGTCGTCCCGCTCCCGGCCGGTGGAGCCCTCACCCTCTACACCGACGGCCTGACCGAAGGGCACAACGGGACCACGGGCGAGCGGCTCGGCGTCGAGGGGTTGCTCACGCTGATCGGCAGTCTGCCGACGGCGGACCCGGCCGCGCACGTCGACCTGCTCATCAAGGAGACCCACAGCCTGAACGCCGGCCGGCACACCGATGACCTCGCCGTGCTCCGCCTCGACTGGGGGCCCCGACCGGGCTGTTGAGGACCCGACGACCGCGCGGGCAGCTGGTGCTGCTGCCCGTGAGGTCGGTGGCCGGCGCGGTCGCAATCCTTCGCCTTCCGGGGTTGCCCGGCCCGCCGGTGGTGGCCCGGGCCATGCCCACGGTCGATCGCCGGTGTGGTGAGCGGACTTCAGGGCAGACCACCTCAGGCCGCTCGGGTGGGCCCGACGGCGAACCACAGGACTCGCGCCGGTCGCGTCGAGCGCCTGGGCGTTCGAGGCCTGGCGCCGCGAGAGCGGGCTCCGAACGCCTGCGCTGCCGGAGGGTCTTGAGCCCGAACTCGCCACCGCGGAGACGCCCGGCGGTGACAGCACCTGAGGCTCCGGGGGCGCAGCGGCGCGGGCCGCCACCGGTGTCGGTGCGCCGAGGCCCTGGAACGGCTCGGCGGCCAGTGGCCCTGGGGCAGGCGGACCGCCGTACACGGCCGACCCGGAGCCGCTGCCGCCCGGCCATCCGCT
>NZ_JBEZIR010000184.1:0-12820 GCF_040651175.1 Kitasatospora sp. NPDC048540 | reverse complement strand
CCGGCACCTTCACCACCCGCGACCCCGCCCCCGTCTTCTACCGCCACAGCGCCTTCGGCGCCGACCCCATCAACCACACCGACCCCACCGGCAACGGGAAAAACAAAGTTAAAAAGAGCAAGAAAAATAGCAAGAAAAATCACCCCAAGAAGACCATCAAAAAGGATGGATCGGGTAGCAAGGGGATCGGTAAGAATAGCGGCGACTCCAATGTCGATGCCGTAACTGTCGATACAGTAGAACCACCGGCAAAAATTCAAACCATCTTCGAGTCCGGCGAGGCGTCCCGGGCGCAACTGGCAAATCTAATTTCGCCGGCAGGGAAGTTTATCGCTACTGAGTCGAAGGTACCCATGGCAACCGTGCAGGACGCATGGACTGTGGCTCGCACAGTCCAGCAGAAGTCTGCCGGTATCTATAAGTGGGATATTGGGATCTGCGCGGTGACAACAATGTGCCTCAACTCTGCCACCGTTCTACAGAAGCCCTTGGTCCCCCTGGGTAACGCTCGCAGTTTCGCATGGAAGGAAGATCTGAGTCGCACCCTTTACGGCAACCATAGAGACCTAACTGGAGAGGAAAGGATCGGCGCGCTTAAATCCATGCTGGATTCCGACACCGGGGATCCGCGAGCCTGGAACATGCTCTGGGAAGATAGGGAGCGACGGGGCGGCCACGTGACCAGCTTTGTCGTAAATAACAAAGAAGTCTGGCATTTTGACCCGAACCACAGCTCCCCCATGAATCTCACCCAAGGCCCCGACGAGAATTATATAAACCTGGAGAAAACGTATCCGCGCATGTCCATCGTTGATGTAGGATCCATCAAGATTCCGTTCCAGTAGCAGTGCATCTCTTGCAAGGTCGATGCGATCCCGAGTTGTTCATCTGGACACGACCTCTGGGGCTTGTCTGACAATTCCCACCGGGCGCGCGACGCTCCCCCAGCCTTCGGCCGGGAGGTGCCCCAGCCTGGACGCACCGGCGAAACGTCCAAGTACGTCCAGTACGAGGACGCTTCGCCGGCACGCCCAGCCGGGCGCCCACCGCCGCGCGCTGATCCGACGCGAATTGCCAGACACGGCCTAGTGTTGTGAGTCAGGAATTCTCTTCAAATATCCTGCGAGGCGTTAGAGGATCTGGTCGGCAGTCTTGGTCCAGACGTAGGGCTTCGAGTCGGTGTTCCAGGTCGCGATCCAGTCGCGAATGTCGGATTCGAGGGCCTGGACGGACTTGTGGACGCCGCGTCGTATCTGTTTGTTCGTCAGTTCGGCGAACGAGCGCTCGGCGAGGTTGAGCCAGGACGATCCGGTCGGGGTGAAGTGCAGGTGGAAGCGGGGATGCGCGACCAGCCAGGTCTTAATCGCGGGTGAAGTTTCCCCGTGATCTCGGACACTCGTTCTTACGCGGCGAGGGTGTGTCGTTGTCGGGTTTCATGCGGGGTCAGGTAGCCCCGGCTTGGGTGTTTGCGTAGTCGGCGGTGGGTTGTGGAAGGTCTCGATGAAGGAGAAGACCTCGGCGCGGGCGGTGGCCCGGTCGGGCCGGGTTCGGGTCCCGATCTCGGCTTTCGGGACCGCCCAGAGGCTCTCGGCTGCGGCGTTGTCGTGGCACGAGCCGGTACGCCCGGTGCTCGCTCTCATCCCCAAGTTGCTTGTATAGGTCCGGAATTGACTGGAGGTGTGTTCGCCACCACGGTCGCTGTGTGCGATGCGGCCCGGTTCCGGGCGGGCACGTCCGTGGGCCGTGTGCAGTGCGTCGATGACCAGGTCGGCGCGGTGGTGGTCGGCCATCGCGTAGCCGACCGCCTCGCGGGTGGCCGGGTCCAGCAGGCCAGATAGAGCCGGCCCTCGTCGGTGGGCAGGTAGGTGATGTCTCCGACCAGTCGCGTTCCGGGTCGCGCCGCGGTGAAGTCGCGGCCGATCAGGTCCGGCACGGGCCGGGCCTGCTTGTCCGGTCGGGTCGGCGAGTGGCGCCGGCGGCGGGTGATCCCGGCGATGCCGCGTTCACGCATCAGCCGCCCGACCCGCTTGTGGTTCACCCCGTTGCCCGGCCGCCGCAGCTCGGCATGCACGCGCGGGACGCCGTAGGCGCCCCTGGAGGCGAGGTGGACCACCGTGATCCCGTGGGCGAGCGCGTCACCGGCCAGAAGGCGCGCGCTCCGCGCCTTCTGCCCGTCGGCCCAGGCACAGAAGGAGGAGCAGGGCACGCCGAAGACGCGGCACGGCAACGTGACCGGGTAGGTGGCCTTCTCCGCCGCGATGAACCGGTGGACCCCGCCCACCGGTCGCTCTCCCACGCGAAGAAGGCCACGCTTTTTCAGGACCTCGACGGTCTTCTGCTGTTCGAGGTTCTGCCGACGCAGGCGACGGAGCTCCTCGTGCTCGGCGCCGGTCAGCCCGCCCGGATAGCCTTCACCACGGTCAACCCTGTCCTGCTCGACCCAGCTCCGCAGGCCCCACCAGGTCGCGGGCCACCTCGGTGACCGTCTTGCCGGAGGACCGGGCCGCGGGCGGGCCCGATATCCGGTGGGTCGGGGACATCACGTATCTGCCAGTTGGCGGCTCGTGGATGTACCTGGCCACCGTCATCGACCTGTACTCACGCCGGCTCGTGGGCTGGTCGATGGCCGACCACATGCGCACCCAGCTGGTCGCCGACGCCTTGGAGGCCGCGATGGCGACCCGCGGCGGCCTGGTCGACGGCGTGATCTTCCACTCGGACAGGGGCGCCCAATACGGCTCGGCCGAGTTCGCTGAACTCTGCCGGCGCCACGGGATCCGGCGGAGCATGGGGAAGATCGGTTCCAGCTACGACAACGCCGCCGCAGAGAGCTTCTTCGGTTCCCTGAAGCGGGAGTTGATGCACGGAGCCCGCTGGGCCAACCAGCATCAGGCGAGGCTGGACGTGTTCCGCTGGGTCTCCTTCTACAACCTCCGCCGTCGCCACTCCACGCTCGGCTACCTCAGCCCGGTCCAGTTCGAACAGCAGACAGCGATGTCCCATAAGATCACCCTCGCCGCATGAAACTCCGGTGTCCACGTCCCGGGGGCAGGCTCAATGCGTGCCGGACCTCAGGTCCCGGAAGTCGCGCCGGCGGAAGCCCTTCGGCGCCATTGCGGCCCCGGTACACGCAGATCGTGTAGACCAGACAGGACCGCTCACCTGCTGCAGCAGATCGTGCCAGCCATGGGGACCCGTCCGCGCACGCGGACGGACCACCGGTGTGTGCCCGATGTGGTTCTCAGACCCTGACACGCGGCGGTGTCATCGACTGCCCGGCCTCGGCCTCGAAGACCACCCGGGCCCGCGACCCGCCGCAGTGCTCTCCTACCAGGTGAGGGCGTACCCCCCTCTCCCAACCGGGAGCCGTTAGAAGCGATTCCCAAACCGACGGCCACCCGGTCCGGTGGGCCGCTGCACAGTGAATTCCGGTCCCGGTCCCGGCGCCAGTGCCGGCCCCGGTGCCGCCCCGGCACCGACCAGCCGGCCAGCGGTGCCACGCGTCGCGTTCCGGCCGCGGTGGTGACGGTCGGGATCCGATGGACACCTTCACGCCGTCCCCGTTGCCATCGGTTACGTGGCGGAGCTGTCCATCTGTGCCCGAGGTGCCCTCTCCGGCACCAGTCAGCAGGGCTGTCACCGGCATGGTGCCGAGGCGGGCCATCATCCCGTGCACCATGGACCCCATCGCGGCGAGGAAGACCAGCGTCATGAGCAGGGTCAGGGCGACGGGGAACAGACCGGCCACCATTTCGCCGGTCCAGAAGGCGAGCGCGTTGACCGCAGCGGCCACGACCAGTCCGGTGGTCCGCTGCCTGCGCGGTCCGCCCTTGTTGGTGAACGCCGCCACGTACGCGCCCAGGCATGCCAGTGCGCCCGCCGAGGTGTCACCGGTTACCACGCCCATCAGGAGGGGAAGGCCGACAGCCATCCCGTTGATCAGTCCGGTGAGGGCCGCAGGCCGGCCCCCGGGTACCGGTTCGAAGAGAACGGACAGGCCGCCCCGGCCCCGGCGGCCGGTCAACCTCGCTGGTACCGGCCCATCAGCACGGCTCTTTCGAGGACATGGCCCTCCACTGCGTGCTCCAGCTCCGCACGCCCCGCGGAGGGCTGCAGGTTCAGGGCGGTGTCGAGCGCGTAGAGGGTGAAGAAGTAGCGGTGCGGACCGTCACCGGGGTGCGGGGCGGGACCGATCCAGGTGTTGGTTCCCCGAGTGGTGGCTCCCACTACCCCTACCTGCCCGTCTTCCTGAAACATCTGGCGCTGATCCGCCGGGATGCGCCACACCACCCAGTGGTCGAAATTTCCGTCCGGCCGCCGGTCGCGCGGTACATCGGGGTCGTGCACCACCAGTGCCAGACTGACCGCCCCTGCGGGCACCGCTTCGAACTCCAGCGGCACCGGGTACTCGCCGCCGTCGACGGAATGCTCGGCAGGAATCCAGTCTCCTTCGGAGAAGGCCGGGCTCGCGATCCTCATGTCGCCACGCTCTCCCACGCCAGGCCGAAGCCTGCTGTGGCGCGCCAGACGACCTGCGCTCTGATCGCCCGTTCCGCTGCAGGTCGAGGCATCTGGGCGGGGCACCACGGGGCCGGTCGTCGGTGTGATCGGTGGATGGGCGCGAGCGGGGGGTGGGTGATGCTGATGCCGGCACCGGGATGGCCGCCGCCGTCCTGCCTACCACCGGCCGAGAAGGAACCCTTACATGAGCACCACCCACCTCGCGGGCTCCGCTGCCCGCCGCGGCGGCAGCATGCCCTTGATCCTCGCCCTGGGTCTGGCAGCGATGGTCGTCTCGATGGCCCAGACCCAGGTCGTCCCCATCCTCTCCCTGCTCGCACACGACCTGCACAGCACCAGTGCCGGCGTCAGCTGGGTGACCACCGCCACGCTGCTCTCCGCCGCGGTCTTCACTCCCCTGCTGGCCCGCATCGGCGACCTGTACGGCAAGAAACTCACGCTGATCGCGGTCTTCGTGGTGATGATCGCAGGGTCCCTGCTCGCGGCGACGACCTCCTCCCTCGCGTTGCTGATCGTCGGCCGGGCACTTCAGGGCTCTGCCACCGCAATCTTCCCGCTGGCTCTGTCGATCATCCGTGACCAGGTTCCGCAGCAGAGGCTTCCCGGGGCGATGGCCCTGGTCAGCAGCACTCTCGCGTTCGGCTCCGGGCTCTCCCTGGTGACCACCGGCCTGCTCACCCAGGGCGCCTCCCCCGATTACCACTCGGTCTTCTGGGCCTCCACCGGCCTGTCCGTACTTGCCCTCGCCGCCCTCGTGTTCCTGGTGCCCGGCCGCGGCGCCGCGGCCGGAGGCCGGATCGACCTGCCGGGCGCCCTCACCCTGGCCGGCTTCCTGGTTCTCCTGCTGCTCGGCATATCCCAGGGACACCAGTGGGGCTGGACCTCGAACCGGACACTCGGCTGCCTCGCGGGCTCTGTCGTGGTCGCCGCGCTGTGGGTCCTGGTCGAACGCAGGGTCACGGCGCCGCTGGTGGACCTGAAGATGTTCACCAACCGGCAGGTCGCCTTCACCAACCTGATCGGGCTGCTCGTCGGCTTCGCCATGTTCGCGCAGTTCATCGGCATCTCCTATCTGGTACAGATCCCGCATGCACTGACCGGCTACGGCTTCAGCGCCTCCGTACTGCGGGCCTCCGTCGAGTACCTGCTGCCGGGCTCCCTCATCGGCCTGGTCGCGGCTCCCGTCGGCGGCATCCTGGTCCGCAGGATCAGTGCCCGCCTCACGCTCGTCCTCGGCGCGCTGATCGGCGCCGCGGGCTTCGCCTGGCTGGCGTTCGCCCACCATTCCAGCGCCGGGATCATCGTGGCGGGCCTGCTCACGGGCTCCTCGATCGCCCTCGGCTACGCCGCGATGCCCGCGCTGATCGCAGCCAGTGTGCCGCTGAACCAGACCGGCATCGCCAACGGCATCAACTCCATCTCCCGGTCGGTCGGCAGCTCGATCGCTTCGGCAGTCGTCACCTCCTTGCTGGCCTCCAAGCTGATCCAGGGCCTGCCAGCCGGTGTGCCGCCGCTGCCGCAACAGGGCCAGTTCACCCTCACCTTCGTGATCGGCATGATCGTGATGCTGCTGACCGTGCCGGCCGCCGCCATCGGTCTCACCCGTTCCAAGGCGCCCGGCTCATCGGCCGCTGACGTCGGGGTCGGTCAGCCGGTTCCCGTCCGCCGGTAGGTGTGAAACCGCTCCCGGCCGCATCCCGGCCCGAATCGGATCGAACGGTCCACCGGCACGGTCGGCAACGGTTCTGTTCCGCCACGCCGTCCGGCGCCGGACCGGGACCCGGCGGTACGCGGTCCCCGCCGACCGCCCGGCCGGACGTTACCGGCCACCATCGGCGGATCACCACGTTCGGATGGAAAGCCGTCACACGCCCACCAGCCTCGGCTCGGCCCCACCGGGTACATCGCCGCGGCAGCGAGCAGCAGGAGCCCCCTTCCATGACCCACCAGGCCACTGCCGGCACCCTCGCGGACCCCGGGGTCCAGCGGTGACGGCCCGACGGACCAGCACTGCGCGCCGTCACCGCTGGACGCGTGAACTCCTCCTCGTCGCGGTGCTCTACCTCGTCTACGACAGCAGCAGGTTCCTGGTGCGGGGGGACCTTCAAGCGGCCCGGCACAACGCCGCACGGCTGCTGGACGCGGAACGGTGGCTGCACCTGAGTCCCGAACTCTGGCTGAACACCAAGTTCTCCCGCCACCCGTCACTCGGGGTGTTCGGCGATTTCAGCTACGCCTCGCTGCACTATCTGGTCACGCCGGCCGTGCTGATCTGGCTCTGGCGCGCCCGTCCCGCCGTCTACCGTCGGGCCCGCACCTGGCTGGCCCTCACCACCGTGTTCGCCCTGGCCGGATTCATCCTCTATCCCGTCGCACCGCCCAGGTTGATGCCTAGCGTCTACGGATTCACCGACACCATGGCCGCGCACGCAGGCATCGGCTGGTGGAGTGGTGATGCCAGCGCCCCGAAGGGACTGGGCTCGCTGACCAACCAGTTCGCCGCTATGCCGAGCCTGCATGTCGGCTGGGCCCTCTGGTGCGGGCTGATCCTGGTACGCCACGCGCAGGATCCGTCCGTCCGCACGCTGGGCGTGCTCTACCCTCCCATGATCGCCGTCGTGGTGATGGGTACCGGCAACCATTACTTCGCGGACGTTCTCGCCGGCGCCGCGGTGACCGTCCTGTGTGCAGTCCTCACCGGGCCGCTGCTGCGCGCCCGGGACCGGCTGTTCCCCGGCAACGGCGCCGCATCCGCCCTCCCACCCCAGCCCCGACGCCACCCCGCGGCCGACAGCGCCGAGCTGCCGAAGGCCGCTATACGCGGTACGCCGGATCGCCGGTGAACCGCCCGACCACGGCGGACGAGCAGGCAGCGGACGGACACACGGCGGCCCCTCTCCCACCCGCCGGCCTCCCCCGGCCCACCCCCACGTCGGCCCCGCAGGAGCGGCGGCGTCGCCACGTGGTCGAATTCCTCTCGCCGGCCGCACTGGTGCTGGTCCCGTGGACCGTGCATCTGGGACTGACTCTGCCCTCGAGCTATCACGTCCACGCATGGCGGGTCGCCTGGGTCGGGTTCGACGTGCTGCTGCTGGCCGCCCTGGCCCTCACGGCCTTCCTCGCACACCGCCGCCGGCCGCCGGTGATTCCCGCAGTGGCCGCCGCCGTGATGCTCGTCTGCGACGCGTGGTTCGACGTATCCCTCGCCCTCGGCGCACCCGGCTTCTGGGCCGCCCTGGCGTCAGCCGTCTTCGTGGAACTCCCGCTGGCCGGTTATCTCCTGCACCGTGCCACGCTCGCCTGCCGCCGGCCCGGGAACTCGGGGTCGTCCCCACCGACGGCAACGGCGTCACCTGCCCCGGAGCCGCCCGGAGTCTGATGGGAGCCCTGTATCAGCGGTAGACCCGGATGTAGTCCGCGGCGAACGTGATCGGCGCGGTGCCGGTGGGCGCCGGGTGGTACTGGCCGGCGCTCAGCGACAGGTTGAGGATCAGGTACGCGGACCAGTCGGCGCCGACGCCGGTGTTGTCGGAGAACACCTTCACACCGTTGACGTACCAGTCGACCGAGTCGGCGCCGTAGTAGGTACCGATGGCGACCCAGGTGTCCTTGGCGACGGCGTTGGCGTCGGTGTAGTACTTCGAACCCGGATCGACGAAGTTGGTCAGCTCCAGCAGGTTCGGGTTGTCGGGGTGGTACTCGAAGGAGTCGATCTCCCCGTTGCCGTTCTTCCAGGTCCACAGCGCCGGCCAGGCCCCGCTGCCGGACGGCAGCTTCACCAGGGTCTCGGCGTAGTCGCCGGTCCTCACCTGGAAGCCCTCGCCGGAGTACTCGGTGGTGAGCAGCCCGGTGTCCCAGGACTGCCTGCCGTTCTCCAGCTTGTTGGCGCCCGGCTTGGCGGTGAAGGTGGCGACGCCGCCGGAGACGCTGACCCCGTCCTTGCTCAGCCAGTCGAGCTTGTTGTCGTCCGGGTTGTGGTTGCCGTACTTGTACGAGCTGCTCTTGTCGGTGGTCCAGCGGGTGGTGTTGAGGCTGTCGAACTCGTCGGACCAGGTCAGCGCCTTGCCGGGGACGGGCGAGCCGGCGCCGGGCGCCGGGACGGGGGTGGGCGCCGGGGTCGGCGCGGAGGTGGAGCCCGGGTCAGGAGTACCCGGCTCCGCAGGCCGGGCGACATGGGAACCAGGAACGGGCGCCACCAGAGGCGCGACGATCAGAGGCCGGGACGGCAGGTTGTGCCACACACCCGCGAGGTCCTGCCAAAAGCCGAACTCGGTGTAGATACCACCCGGCAGGGTACGGGCGGCGCTGGTGAAGGTGACACCGCCCGGGCAGATCTGCACGTTGGAGGCGTTCCCTGGGAAGTCCAGGTTGTGTCCGGCCGCGTCACGGACGCCGACGCCGAGCGTCCGGGCGGTGAAGCAGCCGGAGGAGTGCACCGTGAGGCTCGCCTTGGTGGATACGTCGGCCGATGCGAAGAACGGCGACAGGGCGTCCTGCGTCACCGTCGTGCCTGTGGCCCTCGGGTATCCGACCGGCGGGGCAGCCGCGAACACGGCGGCTCCTACGGCCACGGGAAGAACTGCGGCAGCGGAGGCTATTCGCACAGCTACTCCTTCACGCACCGCCTGAGCAGTGCTTCTCACTGGCGCGATCCAAGGCCAGGCACGTACGCAGCGTCATGGTCCGAGCAGTCAAACCATGCCAGGGCTGCCGTGCGAACCGCTTTCAGTGGCTTCCCGTGGACGGCCGTCCGACGCCGCGTGCCTGGTCCCTGGCGGGCACAGCCCCAGGCCAGTCATACAACGCTGACGATAACCTTGCCGTTCTTGCCAGCAGGCAGGCCCTCCACCGAACGCTCCGCTCCAGAGCCCTGCCATCCCGGATCCGCGAGAGTGTCGGGCATCCTCGCCCCTGCGGGTGGGTCCGCCGGTTGACGCCGAATGGGTGACTGAGGCGCACAGCCAGCGGACAGGGACCCGCTCCCGTCCGCAGCCGTGTACGTGTGCGTGTGCGTGTCCGGAAGAACAACACCGATCGCGCCGGTTGCCGCCCGGAAGTCCATGGCTCGTTCGAACGCTTCGCCGAACGGTGGAAGCGGCCATCCAGCGGGCAGGGCATCCTGACAGAGCCACCCCCGCAGCGGCGATGGCGGGGACCACCGCACCACCCACCCCCCGCCATCGCCGCTCCCCCTTCGTCCGGTGGAGGCCGGGAGGCCGCTGCCCGCTCTCCGGCCACGGTGCTTCCCGGCGATGGCCGCACCTCTCCGGGGCTCCGCAGCACACTCACCGTGACCGCCGGGCGTACCGGGGCCGGCCCGTGCGCTGCCCTGCCCGGGCTAGGGGCCGGTTCGGCGGGGCAGTCAGCCTGTAGCACACTGGCAATGGAGCGAACCGGTCGAAGGACGGCTCGGCCCCGCCTTTCTGGTCACAGAATGCACACGGTCAGGTGGAAGCTGATGGAAAGCAGCCAAGCGAACCAAGTGATCCCCGCCGCGCAGTCTGCAGAGGAGTCCGTTGAGGCGGACTGGCAGCAGACCGGATTCCGGGGTCCGGATCACTGGCGCCTGTCGCCTCGGAGACTGCACGGCTACCTGCGTCCTGAGCAGCCCGTACTGCCCGATCTTGACGCGGGGCGAGCCATCGAGCGGGTCTACGCGGCCCATCAGGCGAAATCGGCCCGGGTCCAGTCGGTCCTGCGGCTGGCATACATCACCTTGATGACCATGGATCTCGCGCTCTTCCCCCCCAGGGAGCACGTGACCGCCGCGATCGCGTTGGCCGCATGCTACGTGGTGTGGGGCGCGGTGATGCTCATCGGCGCCTGGCGGAATGAACTCGGGGGATGGGCGGCATGGAGTGTCCTAGGGGTGGACCTGCCCGTGCTGACCGCAATCCTGATCGTCGCCGGCACTTTCACCGACTCGAAGTGGTCATCGCCGTTCTCCGGGGACGTGTACGTCCTGATGCCGATCCTCGCCTCCTTCCAGCTGCGCCCACGTCTCACAGCCATCACCGGAGCAGCTGCTACCTGCACCTATGCCTTGGCCTCGGGCATCGGGCATTCGCATGCCGGTCCGGACCTCCACTACACGCTGGTGCACGCGGTTCTCATCGCGGTGGTCAGCACGGCGGGCGTCCTGCTCTCCTGGATCCAACAGTCACGGGTGGGAATGATCGCTGATCTCGCCCATCACCGTTCATGGCTGGTGGCGAACAACGTCGCCGCCGGTGAGCGTGACCGACGCCAGTTGTCCGAAGCCCTGCATGACGGACCGCTGCAGAACGTCCTGGTCGCCCGGCAAGACATAGCGGAGGTCCCCGGCTGCGAGGCTTTGGAACGGGCGGACAACGCCCTGAAGGCAACGGCCGCGCAGCTTCGCTCACAGGTCACCGAGCTGCATCCGGCTGTCCTGGAACACGGTGGGCTGGAACAGGCGCTGCACGGACTCGCCGAGCGGGCCGGGAAGCGCAGTGGTTTCGCGGTCAAGGTCCGTTGCGATCGGCGTACCCTCGGCTCCTCGATGAACGAACTGCTCTACAACTGCAGTCGCGAGCTGATCGCCAACATCGCGAAGCATGCCCACGCTACGACCGTCCAGATCGATCTGATCACCTTGCCGGACCGCGTCCACCTGACGATCGCCGACAACGGAGTGGGCATACCCGACGGATCCCTGCATTCCAAAGCGGCTCAGGGGCACATCGGACTGGCTTCTCAGCGTATTCGGATCAGCGACGCGGGCGGCACACTAGAACTCCGCCCGAACGTTCCGTCCGGAACGCTCGCCGAGATCTCCGTCCCGTTCTCGGGCGGAGCTTCGAGTGAAGGCCTGTAGTCCGTGGTGCCGGGTCGCCGACGCGAGATCCAGCTCGACAGCTCGCGCCGGCGACCCGGCAGACTACTGCACGCTCGTCGGCTGCGGACCGTGGAGGCTGCGGGCGGGAGCGACAGCGAGTGCTGCGGGCCCGTGGCCGATCGGGACGACGGCAGCGGCCCAAGGCCCCACCGCGGCCACAACTCCTCCAGCTCCCGGCGACCGTGGGCGCTGAGCCCCGCAACCGCCCGGTCCACCGGTTCCCGCAGCCCCGCACCGTGTCCCACCACGGCGCGAGCGTCCCAGACACCACCGACACCTGCCGGGGGTATGGCAGGAACTGCAGGGGGATGGCCGGGTCACGGACACCGTCGTCGAACACGAGCGCGCTTGAATTCAAGCGCTCGTGTTCGATTTCGGTCCGGCCGGTCGGTCAAACCCGCAGCACACTGCAATAGTGAAGCTCCGACCGATGGCACGTTTAGTAAGATCATCACACTCTCAGCAAGGGATTTCACCTCCCCACCTGTCCCGACCAGGACATTTCACGTTCCCGATACGGGACGGAAGGCGCTCAGGCGTCGCCATAGATAATATCGACCGTCCTTTTGTCGACATTGCCCATCGCGTGATATTTGACTTCAAATTTCAGCACATTCGCAAGCTCCATGTTCCTCCGATCTATCAAGATCGATATGAACTCATTATTTTGAACCATCGGCCATGACATCTGCCCCACCGATAGCAGCCCTGGAGTGTCACGGTTCATTGTCGAATTGGGCTGAAATTCCGTCCCCGGGCCGTCGTACTTCCATTGGCGCGGGTTATTTTTGACAAGGGAAACCAGGCGGGTGCGCTCGCTGGCTGCAAGCTGAGCGGGGGCCGGCACCTGACCCATGGAAGCCGTGGGTCCGAAGGACATGTAGCCCGGCACGGTGCTCTTCACTTCAAAGTTCTTACTGAGAGCCTCCCTTATGCCCCAGCTCGCTTTTGCAAACCGCACCATTCTGAAGTCAGCAGGATTCCGATGGGGCGGAATGGCATAAGTGGTGAAGACTGGGACATCCACGGTCGGCCGGAATTTTTTGCCATTTTCATTAAGATGGTTTGGAACGTCAGTGACCTGCACCGGGGAGACAACAAGATTGGCGCCAACTGTCTGTGGTCGGGCAGCCTTGGCGGTGAGCAGGGTCTCCTCGTGGGCGTTAAGGGTCAGATCTGCCCGAGGCAGACTTCTCGGGGGCTGGGGGACTTCGCTGCGTATCGCCAGGAGTCGTTTTACCAGCTGGCGCTCCTCAGCCCGCCCTGACTGGGCCGGGGTCTCATAGATGTCTCCGAGGCGCATTTTCTGTCGCTTCTGCATGAGGTCGGCAGCGCTGATTCGAATGTTGCCGGTGGGGTCGGTGTGGTTGATGGGGTCGGCGCCGAAGGCGCTGTGGCGGTAGAAGACGGGGGCGGGGTCGCGGGTGGTGAAGGTGCCGG
>NZ_JBEZIR010000183.1:0-12863 GCF_040651175.1 Kitasatospora sp. NPDC048540 | reverse complement strand
GGAGGACGCCCTCTCCGGCCGCGGCGTCTCGTGGTGCGCCACCTGTGACGGTTTCTTCTTCCGTGACCAGGACATCGCCGTGGTCGGCGGCGGCGACACCGCGCTGGAGGAGGCCACCTTCCTCTCCCGGTTCGCCCGCAGCGTCACCGTCGTCCACCGCCGGGACAGCCTGCGCGCCTCCAAGGCCATGCAGGAGCGCGCCTTCGCCGACCCGAAGATCAGCTTCGCCTGGGACAGCGCGGTCGAGGAGATCCACGGCGACCCGAAGCTCACCGGTCTGACCCTGCGCGACACCACCACCGGCGACACCCGCGAGCTGGCCGTCACCGGCCTGTTCATCGCCATCGGCCACGACCCGCGGACCGACCTGTTCACCGGCCAGCTCGACCTGGACGCCGAGGGCTACCTCAAGGTCGAGGCCCCCTCGACCCGGACCAACATCCCCGGCGTCTTCGCCGCCGGCGACGTGGTCGACCACACCTACCGCCAGGCCATCACCGCGGCCGGCACCGGCTGCGCCGCCGCGCTGGACGCGGAGCGCTACCTCGCCTCGCTCGCCGACCTGGAGGCCCAGGCCGCCGCCGTCGCGGTCTGAGGCAGCGATCCCGACGCGCCCGGACCCTCCGGTCCGGGCGCCCGGTCCCACCCCGGCGCCCGACGTTCCACGTGAAACACCCTGCGGAAGGGCGCCGCAGGACCAGCCCCCACCCGAGAAACAGAACGGCACCCGCCGTTGTTGTCCCTCTCGAAGGTGCCGAGCCGTCCCACACCCGGTCCGGCACCACCCGTACGTGACCCTTAGGAGTTCCCGTGGCCGGCGCCACCATCACCGTGACCGACGCGACCTTCGACGCCGACGTCCTCAAGAGCGACAAGCCCGTCCTGGTCGACTTCTGGGCCACCTGGTGCGGCCCGTGCCGTCAGGTCGCCCCCATCCTGGAGGAGATCGCGGCCGAGCACGGCGACGCGATCACCATCGCCAAGCTGGACGTCGACGCCAACCAGGAGACCGCGGCCCGCTACAACGTGATCTCCATCCCGACGCTCAACGTCTACCAGAACGGCGAGCTGGTGAAGACCATCACCGGCGCGCGTCCCAAGGTGGCGCTGCTGCGCGAGCTGTCGGAGTTCCTCGGGCTCTGAGCACCGTGGCCGTACCCACGCGGGGACGGCCGGTACGGCGGAGGGCGGTCCCCAGACCTGGGGACCGCCCTCCGCCGTACCTCGTGCCTTCTGCGGCAGGCGTCGTGCTCCGGGGTGCTCCGGGAACGCTCAGAACGGCCTGAGGGCCGGTTCCTTGCGCGCTCCGCCCAGCAGCCGCTCGATCGCGCCCTCCACGTCGCCCTTCCACGAGAGCGTGGTGCGCGCCTCCAGCCGGAGCCGCGGATGGCGGTGGTGCGGACGCACCGTCCTGAACCCGACCGCGAGCAGGTGCTCGGCGGGCAGGACACAGCTGGGGGTCTCCCGGCCGGCGGCGCCGAACGCCTCGATCGCCTTGAACCCCCGGGCGATCAGGTCCTTCGCGGCCGCCTGGACCAGCACCCGCCCCAGCCCCTGGTCCTGGTAGCCCGGGAGCACCCGGCTGACCATCAGCTGCACGGCGTCCGGCGAGACCGGACTGGTCGGGAAGGACTGCGACCGCGGCACGTAGGCCGGCGGCGCGTACAGCACGAACCCCGCCGGCCGGCCGTCGACGTAGGCCACCCGGCCGCAGGTCCCCCACTCCAGCAGCACGGCCGAGATCCAGGTCTCCTTCTCCTGCTCGGCCTTGCCCGCCTCCACCGCCACCCGCGCGCTCACCGGGTCCAGCTCCCAGAAGACACAGGACCGGCACCCCACCGGCAGGTCCGGGAGATTGTCCAGCGTCAGCGGAGCGATCCTGCGTCCCACTCCCCCACACCTCCTCGTCAGCCCGGGCAGCCGGATCCCCCTGGGACGGCCGCCCACCTCCGAGCTTCCTACCCAGACGAAGTGGGTGCACGTTTCACGTGAAACATGCACCCACAACCAGCCATCACCACCGGCGCGCGGCTCAGCCCTGCGACAGCCGCAGCCCTTCCTCGCCGGGCGCCAGCCCGTCCAGGATCCGGTTCAGGTCCTCGACCGAGGCGAACTCCAGGACCACCTTGCCCTTGCCCAGCTTCCCGTTCCGCTGCGAGACCTCGACCTTGACCCGGGTGTCGAAGCGGTCCGAGAGCCGGCCGGCCAGCTCGTTGAAGGCGGGCGACAGCAGCTTGCCCGCCTTGGGAGCGGCCGGTCGTGCCCGGTCCTGCTCCTCCGGCCGGTTCATCAGCTGGACGATCTCCTCGGTGGTCCGCACCGAGAGCCCCTCCGCGTTGATCCGGGTGGCCAGCCGCTCCTGCTGCTCGGCGTCGTGCAGGGCGAGCAGCGCCCGCGCGTGGCCCGCGCTCAGGATCCCGCCCGCCACCCGGCTCTGCACCGGCGGCGGCAGCTTCAGCAGCCGCAGGGTGTTGGAGACGTGCGAGCGGGAGCGGCCGATCCGGTCCGCCAGCTCGTCGTGGGTGCAGGAGAAGTCCCGCAGCAGCTGGTCGTAGGCGGCGGCCTCCTCCAGCGGGTTGAGCTCGGCGCGGTGCAGGTTCTCCAGCAGCGCGTCCAGCAGCAGCTTGTCGTCCTCGGTGGCCCGCACGATCGCCGGGATCAGGTCGAGGCCGGCCTCCCGCGAGGCCCGCCAGCGGCGCTCGCCCATGATCAGCTCGTAGCGGTCCGCACCGACCTGGCGGACCACCACCGGCTGGAGCAGGCCCACCTCCTTGATCGAGGCGACCAGCTCGGCCAGCTTGTCCTCGTCGAAGTACTCACGGGGCTGGCGCGGGTTCGGCCGGATGTCGTCCAGCGGCAGCTCGACGAACCGGGCGCCGTGCACGGGAGCCAGCACGGCCTCCATCGTGCTGCGCGGAAGTGCCTCCGCCGCCAGCTCCCGCAGGCTCTCCGCGGCGGCCTTGGCCGCCACCGTGCCGCGGCCGGCCGGCACGGCGGCGGATCCGTCGGTCCCGGGCGTCCGGGCCGGGGCCACCGTGGCGGTCTCCTGGCCCGCGGCCTGCCCTGCCGCGGTCGCTGCGGCCGGCGAGGTGGCCGGGATCAGTGCTCCCAGCCCCCGTCCCAGCCCTCTGCGCGTGCTCACCGGTTCTCCTCCGTGCTGTGCTGTGCCACCGGCGCCGGCTGCCCGCCCGCGCCGTTCCGCTGCTGGCCCACCCCGCCGAAACCGGCGGCCGGTGCCTCCGCGGCCCCGGGTGCGCCGCGGAGCGCGAGTTCGCGGGCGGCCTCCAGGTACGACAGCGCACCCGTCGAACCGGGGTCGTAGGTGAGGACGGTCTGCCCGTAGCTCGGCGCCTCCGAGATCCGCACCGAGCGCGGGATCGCGGTGCTCAGCACCTCGCGCTCGAAGTGGGTCCGGACCTCCTCGGCCACCTGCGAGGCGAGCCGGGTCCGGGCGTCGTACATGGTGAGCAGGATGGTGGAGACGTGCAGCACCGGGTTGAGGTGCGCGCGGACCAGCTCGACGTTGCGCAGCAGCTGCCCGAGGCCCTCCAGCGCGTAGTACTCGCACTGGATCGGGATCAGCACCTCCTGGCCGGCCACCAGGGCGTTGACCGTCAGCAGGCCGAGCGAGGGCGGGCAGTCGATCAGGATGTAGTCCAGCGGCTGCTCGTACGCGGCAATGGCCCGCTGTAGCCGGCTCTCCCGGGCCACCAGCGAGACCAGCTCGATCTCCGCGCCGGCCAGGTCGATGGTGGCGGGGCAGCAGAACAGCCCTTCCACGTCCACCACCGGCTGGACCACGTCGGCCAGCGGCTTGCCCTCCACCAGCACGTCGTAGATGGACGGCACCTCGGCGTGGTGGTCGATGCCCAGCGCGGTGGAGGCGTTGCCCTGCGGGTCGAGGTCGATCACCAGCACGCGCAGCCCGTGCAGCGCCAGCGAGGCGGCCAGGTTGACGGTGGTGGTGGTCTTGCCCACCCCGCCCTTCTGGTTGGCCACCACCATCACTCTGGTGGCGGCCGGCCGGGGCAGCCCTTCTCCCGTGCGCCCCACGGCCTGGACGGCCGCCTGCGCGGCCCGCGCGATGGGGGTGTCATCGATCAGGTCGATGGTCTCCGAGTCCTGCATGGGGGTCAGTGTTTCACGTGAAACCGGAGCGGCAACAGTCACCGCCCGGCTGCGGCCGAGGATTCCGGAAAGCAGGGAGCGACGTTTCACGTGAAACACGATGCCCGGAATGCCGGAAATCTGACGGACCGACACTCCGGGCACCCGGGCGACGCCGGCTGTCCGCGCGGCGTCCGTTCGATGTTCAGCGGCGGCGGCGGGCCCCGCCGCGACCGCCCTCGCCGGGCCGGCCGCCGCGTCCCGCCCGGGCGGCCTTGGCCCGCCGGGTGGCGGCCTTGACCCCGCCGGGGCTCTCCCCCGCCTCCACCCGGACCACCCGGGTGGAGGTCTCCAGGGTGCCCTCGCCGACCGCCAGCACCGACCAGCCGACCGCACCCAGCCGCGTCAGCGCGGCCCGCGAGTCGGTCAGCTCCTGCTCCGCCGTGTCGCCCTTGAGCGCCAGCATCTGCCCGTACGGCCGCAGCAGCGGCATCCCCCAGCCCGCCAGCCGGTCCAGTGGCGCGACCGCGCGCGCGGTCACCACGTCGACCGCCAGCTTGCCGACCATCTCCTCGGCCCGGCCGCGCAGCACCGTGACGTTCTCCAGGCCGAGCAGCCGGACCACCTCCTCCAGGAAGGTGGTGCGCCGCAGCAGCGGCTCCAGCAGGGTCACCGAGACGTCGGGGCGGGCCATCGCGACCGGGATGCCCGGCAGGCCGGCGCCGGAGCCGACGTCACAGAGGGTCGCCCCCTCGGGCAGCAGCTCGGCCAGCACCGCGCAGTTCAGCACGTGCCGGTCCCAGAGCCGGGGCACCTCCCGCGGACCGATCAGCCCGCGCTGGACCCCGGCCGTGGCCAGCAGCTCGGTGTACCGCACGGCCACCGGGTAGCGGTCACCGAAGATCTCCGCCGCCACCGCCGGAGCCTGGGCGAGGTCCGCTGCCGCGGCGGCCTCCGCCACGTCGTCCTCCGCGCCCACGCCTTCCCTGTCCATCTCGACCTCTCCGCTCACCGAAATCCACCCCACCCGTACAAGCACTGTTTCACGTGAAACATCCAGCCCCCACCCGGCCGCCCGAAAGCTCGCCACAACGGGGACGACCCCGCCCGCGCGAAGCGGACGGGGCCGATCAGCAGACCGCCACCGGCGTCAGCGCGGCAGCACGACCACGCAACGCTCGGGCTCCTCGCCCTCGGACTCGCTGCGCAGACCCGCGGCGGCCACGGCGTCGTGCACCACCTTGCGCTCGAACGGGGTCATCGGACGCAGCTTCTCCTGCTCGCCCGAGCTCTTCACCCGCTCGGCCGCCTCGGCGCCCAGGGTGGCCAGCTCGGTGCGCTTGCGCGCCCGGAACCCGGCGATGTCCAGCATCAGCCGGCTGCGCTCGCCGGTCTCCCGGTGGACCGCCAGCCGGGTCAGCTCCTGCAGTGCCTCCAGCACCTCGCCGTCGTGACCGACCAGACGCTGCAGCGAGCGGTCGGCGCCGTCGCCGACGATGGAGACCAGGGCGCGGTCGCCCTCCACGTCCATGTCGATGTCCCCGTCGAGGTCCGCGATGTCGAGCAGACCCTCCAGGTAGTCGGCCGCGATGTCACCCTCCTGCTCCAGGCGGGCGAGCGTGCCCTTACCGCCCTCGGCGTCGGCCTCGGTGTCGACCGCGGAGATGGTGCCTTCCGTCACTGCTGGACTCCTTCGGGAATGGGCCCTCGGATGGGGCCGAGAACGAAGATCTGGGGCCGGTGTCCCCGGACCGGACCGGTCAGGACCTCTTCTTCGGCCGCTGGCCGCCCTGTCCGCTGCGCTTCGGCTGCTGGCGCTGGCCCGCGGGCTTGGCCGTGGCCGCCCGGGCCGCCGGGGTCTTGCTCTCGGTCCCGGCCGGGGTCTCGGCGGTCTCGGCGGTCTCCTCGGGCTCGTCCGCCTTGGTCAGGCTGGTCCCGGCGCCGGTGGTGCCGGCGGTGTGACCGGCCGCGGCCTGCCGCTGGGCCTTGGTCTGCTTGCGCGGCTGCTGCCGGCGCACGTGCACGGTGTCCTCGACCACGCTCTCGGCGCTGACCGCCGCCGAGGCCGACTTGCCGCCGCCCGAGATGGTCGCGAGCAGGCCGACCTTCTTCACCGAGCCGTCCGGGTTGAGCCGGCCCTGCTTCTTCAGCCGCGCCTGGCGCTCCGCGAAGGCCTTGCTGCCCGGGGTCGGGTTGTTATGGATGACGATCAGCTGCTGGCCCATCGACCAGACGTTGGTGGTGAGCCAGTAGACCAGCACACCGACCGGGAAGTTGATGCCCATCACGGCGAACATGATCGGGAAGACGTACATCAGCATCTTCTGCTGCTGCATGAACGGCGTCTTGACCGTGAGGTCCATGTTCTTGGTCATCAGCTGGCGCTGGGTGATGAACTGCGACAGCGACATCAGGACGATCATGATCGCGACGACGATCTTGACGCTGAGCTCGTCCGACCCGAGGAAGGTGGCCGACAGCGGAGCACCGAAGATGTGCGCCTGCTGGGCGCTCTCCAGCAGACTCTCGTTGATGACACCGATCGGCTTGTCCTTGGCCACCGAGGCCAGCACGCCGTAGAGCGCGGTGAAGAACGGGGCCTGGACCAGGATCGGAAGACAGCTCGAGAAGGGGTTGGTACCCGCCTCCTTGTAGAGCTTCATCATCTCTTCCGACTGGCGCTGCCGGTCGTTCTTGTAACGCTCCTGGATGGCCTTCATCTTCGGCTGGATCGCCTGCATGGCCCGGGTCGCCTTGATCTGCTTCACGAAGAGCGGGATCAGGCAGATCCGGATGATGATCACCATGGAGACGATCGACAGGCCCCAGGCCCAGCCACCGTTGGGATCGAAGATGTGGCTGTACAGCGAGTGAAACTGGACGATGATCCAGGACACCGCTGTGTAGAGGGGACTCAGAAAACCGAAAGTCACCGGTCAGACTCCTTGGGCATCGGGCTTCGCCACCGGCTCAGGCCCGGCGGTCCCGCTCGTGGGGCTCAGCAGATTGCGCAGCCGGCGGTGCCACACCGGATGCTTGCGCGGCGGAACGTGATCGACCCCACCGGGGGACCAGGGATTGCAGCGCAGAATGCGCCAGGCGGTCAGGCCACTGCCCTTGACCGCACCGTGCAGCCGCACAGCCTCGTACCCGTAGTGCGAACACGAGGGGTAATAACGGCAGACCGGGCCCAACAGCGGACTGATCGTCCACTGATAGAGCCTGATCAGCCCCATCAGCAGGTACTTCATCGCCCTGCTCCTGTCGGCGCTCCGCCGCTCGGCTCCGCCCTGAGCAGGCGCCGGAGCGCCGCGTCCAGGTCGTGCTCAAGTTCGAGATACGAGGCCGCTGCCGCAGCGGGCAGCGCGCGTACCACCACCAGGCTACCTGCGGGCAGCCGGGACAGACGTGCGCCGACCAGATGCCGCAGTCGGCGCTTGACCAGATTGCGGACCACGGCGGGGCCGACGGCCTTGCTGACGACGAAACCCGCACGCGCCGGAGGAAGCCCCTCGGCGACGTGCGGGCTGGAGTCGTTCAACGTGCCGGCCGGTCCCGTCACGGCGCCATCTCTACTGAGATGGACGACCAGCAGGGGCCGACCGGCACGACGACCGCGTTTCACCGCGATCGAGAAGTCCTGGCGCCGCCGCAGCCGATGCTCGGAGGGCAGCACTGCAGACCCTTGGCGTGAATCAGGCGGACAGGGCGGAACGGCCCTTGCCACGGCGCGCGGCCAGGATGGCGCGGCCGGCACGCGTCCGCATCCGCAGCCGGAAGCCGTGGGTCTTGGCACGACGGCGGTTGTTCGGCTGGAAGGTGCGCTTGCTCACTCGGGGGCTCCTGAGGTGAATCGTAGGGTGACCGGGTCTCGCTTGGCCGTCACCGTGCGTCCGCGTGATCTCCCCCATCTATGGGAAATCCGGCCCCAAAGACCCAGATCTGCTGGGGTTTGAGGCAATCCACGGCGCCCGTGCTGCGCGCGTCATGGAAGCGGGCGGACCCGCGGACATGCGGCAGCGGCCATCGACAACTCGACCTGGTTACGGTACGCGGACCAGGGGTGGAGGGTCAAACCTGGTGGTCCCGGGCCTGTGCCCGGGCCGCAGCTCCACGATACCCACAGCCTGTGGACAACAACTTGAATCAGCTCTGTCGGCTGACTACCGTTGCAGGACTTGTCTGGTTTGTTCTTCGGGGCGGACCACCATCCCCCGAAGTCCCTTGACACCCCCTGACGGGGAACGAGAAGGCGTGCACCAGTGGCTGATGTCAACAGCGATCTCGTCCCGGTCTGGGCGTCGGTCGTCGAGCGGCTGGTCAACGACGCGAGTGTCGGGGACAGCGACAAGATGTGGCTCCGGCGCACGCAGCCCATGTGGATGATGCACGACACCGCCCTGCTGGCCGCACCGAACGAGCGCGCGAAGCAGGTGCTGGAGGGCCGGCTGCTGCCGCAGCTGAGCGACGCGCTGTCGCGGGAGTTCGGCCGCCCCGTGCGGATCGCCGTGATGGTGGACGCCAACGCGGGCCCGGCGGCGGGCGGGCAGGGGGCCGAGCCGGCCCCCCAGGGCGACCCGCACTCCGGCCAGGACCCCGACCAGGGCCACCCCGGCGAGGACTGGCCGCACCGGCCGGACCATCCGCAGCAGCAGTCCGGTCACCCCCAGTCCGGCCATCCGCAGTCCGCGCACCCGATCGCGGCCCACCCCCAGCAGCAGCCCGCGCACCGGCAGGACCCCGAGTACGGCGGCCGCCAGGACGCCCAGGGCGGCTGGCCGCGCTCCGAGAACTACCCCGCGCCGCAGGAGTACCCGCCGGCCCAGGACTACCCCCCGGCGCCCGACTACCAGCGCGGCTACCAGCAGCAGCCGTACGGCCAGGGCTACCCGCCGGGCCGGTACGAGCAGCCCCAGGGCTACCCCCAGCGCCAGCCCGGCTACGGCGAGGAGCCGCCGGCCTGGCGGTCGCAGGGCGGAGGGTCCGAGGACGGCTGGGAGTCCGCTCCCGAGCCGTCGGCCGCCGAGCGGCCGAAGAGCCTGCCGCCGGCCACCCCGTCCCAGGGCGATCTGTTCGGCGGCGTGCTGGAGCACTCCCCGGCGCCCGGCCGCCAGCGCCCGGGCGCCCCGGCCCGCCGAGGCGCCGGGGCGGCGGCGCGCTCCGGCGGCGGCGTGGTGGAGCGCACCCCGGCGCCCGGGGTACCCGCACCCCCCGGTGCGCCCCCGGCCGGCGGCTCCCGCAAGGACGAGCCGAACGCCCGGCTGAACCCGAAGTACCTGTTCGACACCTTCGTGATCGGCGCCAGCAACCGGTTCGCGCACGCCGCCGCGGTGGCGGTGGCCGAGGCCCCCGCCAAGGCCTACAACCCGCTCTTCATCTACGGCGAGTCCGGACTCGGCAAGACCCACCTGCTGCACGCGATCGGGCACTACTCGCGCAGCCTCTTCCCGGGGACCAGGGTGCGGTACGTGAGCTCGGAGGAGTTCACCAACGAGTTCATCAACTCCATCCGGGACGGCAAGGCCGACGCCTTCCGCAAGCGCTACCGGGACATCGACATCCTGCTGGTCGACGACGTCCAGTTCCTGGCGAGCAAGGAGTCGACCCAGGAGGAGTTCTTCCACACCTTCAACACCCTGCACAACGCGAACAAGCAGATCGTGCTCTCCTCGGACCGGCCGCCCAAGCAGCTGATCACCCTGGAGGACCGGCTGCGGAACCGCTTCGAGTGGGGGCTGATCACCGACGTCACCCCGCCCGAGCTGGAGACCCGGATCGCGATCCTGCGCAAGAAGGCGATCCAGGAGCAACTCAACGCACCCGCCGACGTGCTGGAGTTCATCGCCTCCCGGATCACCCGCAACATCCGGGAGCTGGAGGGCGCGCTGATCCGGGTGACCGCGTTCGCCAACCTGAACCGGGCGCCGGTCGACCTGGAGCTGGCCGGGATCGTCCTCAAGGACCTGATCCCGGGCGGCGACGAGGACGCGGGCCCGGAGATCACCGCGCAGGTGATCATGCAGCAGACGGCCGCCTACTTCGGCCTGGGGGTGGACGACCTGTGCGGCTCCTCCCGCAGCCGGGTACTGGTGACGGCCCGCCAGATCGCCATGTACCTCTGCCGGGAGCTGACCGACCTCTCGCTGCCGAAGATCGGCGCGCAGTTCGGCGGCCGCGACCACACCACGGTGATGCACGCCGACCGGAAGATCCGCTCGCTGATGGCCGAGCGCCGCTCCATCTACAACCAGGTCACCGAGCTGACCAACCGCATCAAGAGCTGAACGCGCCGCGCTGCAGCGGCTGTTGAAGGGGAGTCGGGAATCGTCCCGGCTCCCCTTCGGCCTGTCCCGGCACCCCTGTCCGGCGCCTCTGAACGGCCATCCGGGCGCCACGCGGGTTCCGGCCCGCCACCGCCCCGCCGCCGGGCCGGAACCCGCTCCCTCGCGCCCGTACGGACCCGCCGGACCCGCCCGCAGGGTCAGCCCGGGAGGCCCGCTCCCGAGGTGTGCCGGGCGGGCCGGCCGGGCAGTAATCCCGCTGCCGGCGCGGTCCCCGACTCCCGGCACCGGCCGAACATCTGACCAGCAATTCGAACAGGATCGGCCCGAGGCCCCGTCATCCACAGGTCGGGTGAGTTTTCCCCGTCCACACCCCTCGCCGGCACCGAGTTATCCAGAATTCCTCCACAGGGGCGCCGACGCTACGCTCTTCTGCGCAGGTCAGGTGCCTGTGGACTTGTGCACAACAGTTATCCACAGGCTGTGGACAATTGGCGGTCCGTCAGAGGGCCGTCCGGGTTATCCACCGGTTGTCCCCAGGGCCGGACGGGTTATCCCCAGGTTCTCCACAGCTGCGTCCACAGTTCGACAACATTGGCCGGTCGTTCATACCCAGGTGTGAAAGGCGTCACGTGATGTTGCCCGGGGCCCGTGGATAACCCGGCCATGATCTGGGGACAGAGCTGGGGATAACCTGTGGATACTCAGGGTGGCCTGTGGGTAACGCTCCGTTGTCCACAGCAGAGCCTGGTTTTCCACAGTCGCCATCCACAGGTCCTGTGGACAAAAAACCAGCCCTGACCTGCGAAAACGGGGTTATCCACGGTATCCACAGGCCCTACTACTACTACTACCCTTAGAGACCCATCAGCTTGATCAACAGTGGGGCGGGCCGAAATCTGTGGACAACCGCTCCCCGACACTTGTTCGGCTTGCTTCCGCCCATCTGCTCCGTCTGTCGGTGGAGTACGTCAGACTGTTCTCCGGCAACTGGAAGCCGGGGTTCTCCCCGGTGGGCCGGGAGCCGGACGACGAAGATCGACGAAGACCAGAGCGCGTACAGCGACAGCAGGAGCCAGGAGGCGGTTACCGGTGAAGTTCCGGGTGGAGCGTGATGTCCTCGCGGAGGCGGTGGCCTGGGCTGCTCGCAGCCTCCCGGCGCGGCCGCCGGTGCCGGTCCTGGCCGGCCTGCTGCTGACGGCACAGGAGGGCTCGCTGGCCCTCTCCGGGTTCGACTACGAGGTCTCGGCCCGGGTCGAGCTGGAGGCGGACGTCGAGGAGCCGGGCACCGTGCTGGTCTCCGGCCGCCTGCTCAACGACATCTCCCGCAACCTGCCGAACCGGCCGGTGGAGATCTCCACCGACGGCATGCGGGTCAGCGTGGTCTGCGGCAGCTCGCGGTTCACCCTGCCGACGCTGCCGGTGGACGAGTACCCGAGCCTGCCGGCGATGCCGAGCGCCACCGGCACGGTCGCCGGCGAGGTGTTCGCCGCCGCGGTCAGCCAGGCCGCCGTCGCGGCCGGCCGGGACGACACCCTGCCGGTGCTCACCGGTGTGCGGGTCGAGATCGAGGGCGACCGGATCACCCTGGCCGCCACCGACCGGTACCGGTTCGCCGTCCGCGACCTGCTGTGGAAGCCGGAGCAGGCGGACATCTCGGCGGTCGCCCTGGTGCCCGCCAAGACCCTCCAGGACATCGCCAAGTCGCTGGGCAGCGGTGACACGGTCTCCATCGCGCTGTCCTCCGGCGGCGCGGGAGAGGGCCTGATCGGCTTCGAGGGGGCCGGCCGCCGGACCACCACCCGGCTGCTGGAGGGCGAGTTCCCGAAGTTCCGCAGCCTCTTCCCGACCGAGTTCAGCGCGGTCGCCGCGATCCAGACCCAGCCGTTCCTGGAGGCGCTCAAGCGCGTCTCGCTGGTCGCCGAGCGCAACACCCCGGTCCGGCTCAACTTCGAGCAGGGCGTGCTGACCCTGGAGGCGGGCTCGGGCGACGACGCCCAGGCCACCGAGCGGATCGACGCCGACCTCGAGGGCGACGACATCTCGATCGCGTTCAACCCGGGCTACCTGGAGGAGGGCCTGAAGGCCATCGACTCCGCCTACGCCCAGCTGAGCTTCACCACGCCCACCAAGCCCGCCCTGCTGAGCGGCAAGGTCGCGGTGGACGCGGAGGCCGACGAGGCCTACCAGTACCTGATCATGCCGGTGCGGCTCTCCGGCTGACGGTCGTACACACCGCCGTCCACAGGCTGTGGACGTGAGCCCAGGCCTCCCCCGGACAGACTGTGCCGGGAGAGGCCTGGCTCCGTTCGCGGCGTAGGCTCGGGACAGCGCGGCAACGGCGCCGCCATCAGGCACGACACCACAGTGAAGGACTAGTCATGGAGCTCGGCCTCATCGGTCTCGGCAAGATGGGCGGCAACATGCGCGAGCGCATCCGCCGCGCCGGCCACACCGTCATCGGTTTCGACCGCA